>NZ_LZLL01000248.1:0-5215 GCF_001669335.1 Mycobacterium sp. 1245852.3
CATGGTCAGGGCATCCGCGGGCCAGTCCAGGCCGAAATCACGCGCCTGCTTGTTGAACGGACGCTTCCGCACGAGCATCAAGTTGCGGGTGCTGAACAGGGGACGACCCAGGCGGTACAACCCGACCGGAACCAGCTCGTCGCTGCCATACCTGGTGAGGTCACGCCGGAGCAGATCGAGGTATGCAAACCGCGTGTCGTGATCGGTCACGGCCAAAACTGCCCCTTACTCCGCATGCCAGTACTACCGGTTGAGAGCCTAGACGTCCCTCGACGCCGTCAACGCGTTTCGCAGTGTATCGGTCACCGGCGGCTCAGCGACTTCGCCCAGCTTGAGCGTCGGGGACGCAGCGCCCGGAGCGAGCGAATTCCTCCAGCAGATCGACGGCGTGACCTGCGCTCTCGGAGGGCTTGCTCATTCGGGTGGAGAGCTCACGGGCGCGAGTGAGGTACTCGGGCGCGAGGATTTTGCGCAGGTCGGCGACGAGGGTTTCGGGCGTAGATGCCGAGAACCGCCGGGACGTACCGACCTTCAACCGCTTGACGCGCGACCCCCACATCGGCTGATCACCCGCCGTCCACAGGATCAGCGTGGGAATGCCTGCCCGCAGGCCCGCCGCCGTGGTGCCCGATCCGCCATGGTGCACGACGGCACGGCAGGCGGGAAAGATCGTCGCGTAGTTGACCGGGCCTACCGACTTGACGTGGTCGAACTGTGGCACGTCGCTGAAGTCGGTGCCGCCGAAGCAAATTAGCGCCCGCTCGCCCAGCCGCGCGCATGCCGCGGCGATCATCGTGACCGTGTCGGCGGGCGATTCGAGCGCGATGCTGCCCGAGCCGAAGCAAATCGGCGGTGTTCCCGACGCGATCCAGGACACGACGTCGTCGTCGGCGTCCGTCGGCAGCTCCATCGTCAGCGCCCCGACAAAGGGCCGGCGGTCGCCCCAACGCGCCCATTCGGCCGCCAGGCCGGGAAAGAAGATCTCGTCGTAAGCCTGGATCTCCAAAGACCGGCGTTCGGCGATTCGCCGCTGCGAGCGTCGTGTTGCCTTCGGCAGGCCGAGTTCAGCGCGCTGCGCATTGTCGACCTCCTTCGTCGACTGCCAGAACAGCCATTCGATCGTCGTCATCGTGGAGCGCACCAGCGGCGCCGGCATGCTCGGCACCAACCGGCCGTTCGCGCGCATGGGGAAGTGATGCAGAGAGGCCAACGGGATGGCGTAATGCTCGGCCACGTTGGCCGCGGCCTGCTCGAAGTTCAGCCCCGTGGACAGCAGGTCGGCACCGTCCGCCAGCGGCTTCAACGTCGCGCTCACGTCGCCCCAGTACTTGATCAGCGGATCCCACACCTTGAGCACCTGCCTGATCGGATTGCGGACGAAGTCGGTCCACATGTTGCGAAGGAATTCCTCGTCCAAGAACTCCTGCACCTTCGGCCCGTACGGAACGGCGGCCAGGCCCGCCGACTCGACGAAACCGACAAGTTCGGGCGGGACGGCCAGGCGGACGTCATGCCCGCGGCGCAGCAGTTCGAGGCCAACGGCAGCGGACGGTTCGATGTCGCCGCGAGTTCCGTAACTCGCCAGGGCAAACTTCACGAACATCCTGCCTTTCCGGTTGTCCCGCTGCGGGCAACGTCGGGGCCATTATTGCCGGTGCTGTGGAGTGGGCGCGCGGAGATCACCATTGTGCGCGGGTCAACCGGTGGGCTGACCGGTCCCGTGGCTAGGAGGCCAGTTCGACGAGGCCGAGCCGTTTGGACACCTCGACCGCCCCTACCACGTGGGGATCGGCGCAGATGTCCAGCCAGGCTTCGCCCATTCCGGGATTGAAGTCGATGTCGTCGAACAGCACCCAACCGCCCGGGGCCAGTCGGGGCTTCAGTAGCTGCCATTGCCGGGTCACGAAATCCCGAGTGTGGATACCGTCCACCAGAGCCAGATCGATTGGGTCCGCGATGTCGCCGACGTGGTCTTCGAAGGCGCCCCTGGTCAGGGTGAAACGGTCGGTGATGGAGTGGATGTTTCGCTCGGCGATGTCAGCCCAGGTGGGGTTGATCTCGAACGAATACATCCAGCCCCGGCGAAGCGCCGAGGACAGATACATCCCGGACACCCCGAAAGCCGATCCGAACTCGACCACGATCCCGGGGTCGCGCCAGTCCACCAGGTAGGCGTACAAGTCGCCCTGCCACGACGCGGCCCGGACCTGTTTGGGTTTCCGGGTCGCGCCCGGCTGACCGTAGGCCGCGGCCAATGGCAGGGCGCCGATCTTGTCAGTCGACTGGGCCGATGATTCGATGTCGGCTTTGCGGGCCGCGGGCGGCAACCGTCGGGGGAGACCGGCGATCTGCCCGCCGCGTTTGACCCACTTCAGCTCCAATGCTTTTCGCAGCGATATCACGAAGCCAGACCCAACTCACGCGCGAGATCGGCGTATTCGCTATGCAGGCGCTGTCGCAGGGCTGCGACTGCGTTGCGCTTGCTGCTTCGGATGCTCGATGAGTTCCCGATCGCGTCGAGTACCCGGTCGACGACGGCGGTGGCGCTCACCTCGTCGGTGCGGATCAGGGACCGTTCATCGTCGATCGCGAGTGCGAAGTCGCGGCACTTCGGTTGGTATTCAAGGGAGACGACGGGAGTGTCGGAGAGCGATGCCAGCACGCTCGCGTGTAGTCGGGTGACGATGGCTGCCGAACAGCGGGCGAGTTCCCGCGCGGCGGCGTCGGGGTTGGCTGGGAGCACCAGCTGGGCTTCCGGGATATCTCTCAGCGCCGCTTCGGTCCATCGCCGGTCCTCCGGATTCATCAGTATCCCGATGAAGCGGTAGCCGTGTGAGGCCAGCTGTTTGACGGCGTTGGCGATTTCGTCGGCCAACATGATTGGATCGTGCCCCCAAAGGTCGTCCCCGAAGCCGAGATTCACGCCGATCAAGTCCTCTTCGGGACGGACGTCGGGTCGGGGGAGCAGCAGCGCCGGGTCGCCGGACACCTCGACGCTCAACCCGATGTCGGCCAGCAGTTCGGCGCTGCGCGGCCCCCGCACGGATACGGTACGGAATTTGGAAAGTATCGGCGCCCACCGCTTCAACTCGCCCTTGCCCGAACCGCTGTTGCGTCCGCCGAAGGCCGGATCTTCGACGCCCACCCCAATGGCGTGGCTTCCGTTGTCCTTGGTGAGCGCCAATCCTCGGTTGACCAGGAGCCGCCATTGGCTCCGGCCGACGAGCGTACCGCCCCCCACGACTTGCCTGCTGCGCCGTAGCGAACGGTTCAAACCCAGTGCGGCGGTGGCGGTTGCATAAATCAATTGGTGGGGCAGGCGCGGCAGATCGAGGAAGGTCGCCCCAGATAGCTGGCCGCGAACCGCGTCGTAGATCGCGTCGTCGCCGAGATTGCCCAGGCCATGCCAGCCGAGGTAGGCGACGGTCGGGTCTGCGGTGGCGGCCATCGTCAGGCGCTCAGCCGCTGGTCGATTCGCTCGGGGGCGCCGCGCTTGGGTCGAGCGGATTTGCGAACGACCTTGCGTCGCAACTTCTTCAGAAGCCCTCCGGGCGTCTTGGCCCATCGATTCTGCAGCGCCAGCGTCGCGATGCGCGGGTACTCGGCAGTGGTTTGGACCAGGAGCGCATGGCCTTCGGGGCCGGGGACTTGTTTGGCGATCGCGCGGAGCACCCAGTTGGCGTTTTTGGCGACGATCGATTCGTGCGTGGGGTCCCCGGAGACGACATCGAGCATCGCGTCCAAGGTCGCCGCATGGGCACGACCCTGCATGCGCCAGAACGTTGCGGGGTCGGTGATGGACTTGTACCACATGCCGCGCGGGTGGCGACGATAGACGGCCATCGTCTCCGGCAGCATGGCGATGTCGCCTTCGGCCGCGTGCCGCACGTGCAGGTACCAGTCCACCGGCATGACGTCGGCCGGGATGTCGTCGTAGCGGGGGAGGCGGCGGTACATGACCGAGTTGGTCTGGATGAAGTTTCGTGAGATCAGTGTCTCGAAGCTGAGGTCGCCGGCCCGAAAGGGCGGTGGGAAGGTCGGAAGGAAGGTCTCTTCGAACTTGCGATACAAGGCGTGGACGAGCTTTTCGTCTTCGGCGCGGTCGTGGGTCCAGATGACCTGCACCGGGTGAAAACACACCGCGGTGTTCGGGTTTTGGTCGAGCAGTGCGACTTGTTTGCTCAGTTTCAGCGGGTCGACCCAGTAGTCGTCACCCTCGCACAGCGCGATGTACTCACCGCGCGCGGCCGACAGGGCGCCGGTCAGGTTCGCGTTGAGGCCGATGTTCTTGGAGCGCAGGATCGGTCGGAACAGGTGTGGATGGCGGTCGGCGTAGTCCTGGATGATTCGCGGTGTCGCATCGGTCGAGGCGTCGTCGGCAACGATGATCTCCAGCGGAAATGCGGTCTGCTGGGCGAGGAAGCTGTCCAACGTCTGCCGGACGTAGGCCTGCTGATTGTGGGTGGTCGAAACCACGCTGACCTTAGGGGGATTCGCCGTTGGCCGTGCGGTCAATGCGAGCTCCCTTCTGCGCAGTTTGCTTGGTCTGCGCTCTCGTCGGAAAGTACGTAGTCCGACCAGCAGGGACGTGAGAAGGGAGATGTCTTTAGCTAGTTGCCGACCCTAACAGTCCCCGGGCCGAGAACAGCACCGGTACTGACCCGTGCGTCAATCGTAAAGGTTGCACGGGTGATTCGCTTGCCAGGCAACAGGTATGACGCACAGTTTTTACAATGTGGTGCTCGTACAGCAAACGAATGCCACCGCTCTCAGGTGCCGTTGCCGCACGCCGTCACGCGCTGTCACGATCGATCGGCCTGCGTGGCAACATGCGAGCTTCTCAGGCGGAAAATTTCTCCAGAAGGTCTGCGGCGGTTCCGATGCTTTCAGCGGGTTTGGTCATTCGCGCCGCGATTTCGCGGGCCCGGGTGGCGTATCGCGGAGCCAGGATCTGTCCCAGGTCGGCGACCAACGATTCTTGCGTGGTCTCCGAAAAGGGCCTGGCTAGACCAACTTTCAGTCGCTGGATTTGACCAGCCCAAATCTTCTGATCACTGAGACTCCACAGACTCAAGGTGGGAACTCCAGCGCGTAGTCCCGCGGCCGTGGTGCCCGCGCCACTGTGGTGCACCACGGCGCGGCAGGCGGGAAAGACCGTCGCGTAGTTCACCGGGCCGACCACCTTGACGTGGTCAAACCGTGGGGCGCCACTGAA
>NZ_LZLL01000249.1:0-8643 GCF_001669335.1 Mycobacterium sp. 1245852.3
TCACCTTCGTGATCACCTTCGCCCACCGCGGCCAGGACCCGGCGTCGGAGAGCACCTCGAAAAGCTGCTCGGGGGTGGCGGCCTGGGGCTGCTCATCCTCATCGGGGCGCTGTTTTTGGGCGTCGACCCCGGCCGCGTCATGAACTCCCCGCAGACCAACACCGGCGGGTACTCGGCGCCTGGCTTCGACCTGAGCCAATGCAAGACCGGCGCCGACGCCAACAAGTACGTGCAGTGCCGGGTGGTCGCCACCGGCAACTCGGTGGACGCGGTGTGGCATCAGCTGCTGCCGGGTTACACCCGTCCGCATGTCCGGCTGTTCACCGGCCGGGTGAACACCGGCTGCGGGGCGGCCACCACCGCGGTGGGACCGTTCTACTGCCCGGTCGACCAGACGGCGTACTTCGACACCGACTTCTTCCAGGAGCTCGTCGACAGATTCGGTTCCAGCGGTGGGCCGTTCGCCCAGGAGTATGTGGTCGCCCACGAATACGGCCATCACGTGCAGCAGCTGCAGGGTCTGCTCGGCCGCTCGCAGCAGGGCGCGCAGGGCGCCGGGGGCAATGGCGTGCGCACCGAGCTACAGGCCGACTGCTACGCCGGGATCTGGGCCCACTACGCCTCCACGGTCAAGCAGGAGAGCACCGGCGTGCCATACCTGGAGCCGTTGAGCGACAAGGACATTGCCGATGCGCTCTCGGCCGCGGCGTCGGTCGGCGATGACCGCATCCAGAAGGAATCCACCGGCCGGGTCAACCCCGAGTCCTGGACGCACGGTTCGTCCGAACAGCGGCAGAAGTGGTTCACCATCGGCTACCAGACCGGCGACCCGAAGAAGTGCGACACCTTCTCCGCGCCGGATCTGGGTTAAACGTCCAGTAGGCGCCGCAGCTCGGCGCGGCCCAGTTCGTCGAGCGGCAGCAGCGGCGCGCGCGGGTCGCCGACTCCGAAGCCGAGCAGCTCCAGGCCGGCCTTGACGGTGGTGGCCAACCCGCCGGCGACGATGTAGGTAAGCAACGGCTGGAGATCGTCGTAGAGCTTCTGCGCGGTGTCGAGGTCTTGTGCGCGCACCGCCTCGTACAGGTCGATGCAGGGTTGTGGCCGCAGATTCGGTGCGGCCGTGCACCATCCGGACGCGCCGGCCTTCAGGGCGTCGAGCACCAGCGGGTTGCTGCCGTTGTAGAAGGGCAGCCGGTTGCCGGACAGTTCGGCGATGCGGTGCATGCGGGTCAGGTCACCGGTGGATTCCTTGACCATCGTGACGTTGTCGATGCCCTCGAACATCCGCACCAGCAACTCGGGCGGCATGTCGACACCGCTGGTGGCCGGGTTGTTGTAGGCCATGATGGGGATCGAGATGGCGTCGCTGATGCTGCGGTAGTGCTGGAAGATCTCCCGCTCGGTGAGCTTCCAGTAGGACACCGGCAGGATCATCACCGCGTCCGCCCCGGCCCGCTGCGCGTAGCTGGCGCGCCGAATCGTCTTGGCGGTGGTCACATCCGACACGCCGACGATCACCGGGACCCGCCCGGCGACAGTGGCGATGGTGGTGTCGACGACGGCGTCGAACTCGGGTTCCTCGAGGTACGCCAGTTCGCCGGTGCTGCCCAGCGGCGCGATCGCGTGCACATCGGCGGACACCAGCCGCTCGACCAGCGCGGCCAGCCGTTCGGTGTCAATCCCGTTGTCGCCGAACGGCGTAACCGGGTAGGCGATGATGCCGTGGATCTTGGGCTCGGTCACAGGGCGGCTCCTTAGCTGGTCAACACGTCGGGATGCCGGGCCAGGGCCCGGCGGGCGTAGTAGGCGAAGTTGGCGCGGCTGCGCTGCGGCGACAGCGTCCAGTCATGGGCCTCGCGGGCCAGTTCTGCGGGCAGCTCCTGGACGGTGCCGGCGGCCATCGCGGCCAGCTGCAGTTTGGCGGCGCGCTCGATGAGGATCCCCAGCGAGCAAGCCTCCTCGACGCTGGCCCCCGCGATGACGTGGCCGTGATGCGCCAGCAGGACGGCCTTCTTGTCCCCGAGGGCGGCGGTGATGATCTCGCCCTCTTCGTTGCCGACCGGCACCCCCGGCCACTTGGGCAGGAACGCACAGTCGCCGTAGAGCGGGGTGGTGTCCATGTGGGAGACGATCAGGGGAACTTCCAGCATCGACAACGCCGCGACGTGGAACGCGTGGGTGTGCACGATGCAGTTGACGTCGGGCCGGGCGCGATAGATCCAGCTGTGAAAACGGTTGGCGGGGTTGGCAATTCCATCGCCGTCGAGGACGTTGAGGTCCTCGTCGACCAGCAGCAGGTTGGCGTCGGTGATCTCGTCGAACCCCAGGCCGAGCCGCTGGGTGTAGTAGGTGCCCGCCGCCTCGGCGCGGGCGGTGATCTGTCCGGCCAGCCCCGAGTCGTGCCCGGCGTCAAAGAGCGCCCGACAGGTCAACGCCAGCTTCTGACGCGTGGTCAACTGCGAATCGGCGACGTTCGCCGTCAACTGCTCGGCAGCCCGGCGCATCAACTCGGATTTCGATTCGGTGAACGTGCTGCCCATGTGACACAATGTAGCAGCTTAGGAAACCTTGTGTCATAGGAGGCCCCGTGACGGCACTGCTGCGCCCCGTCCGCAGACAGCGCGGCCTCACCCTCGAGCAACTCGCCCGGCAGACGGGCCTGACCAAGAGCTATCTGTCCAAGATCGAACGGGGCCAGAGCACTCCCTCGATCGCGGTGGCCCTGAAGGTCGCCCGGGCGCTCGAGGTCGACGTCGGGCGGCTGTTCTCCGCCGGGGCCGCTCAGGAAAAGATCACCGTGGACCGGGCCGGCGACGGCGACGGCGGCCGCTATCGGGTGCTGGCGCCGTCACTGTTGGGAAAGTCGATGTCGCCGTTCGTGGTTCGCCCGACACAGCAGCTGGCCGAGGATCCCCATCCCGAGCATGCGGGCCAGGAATTCATGTTCGTGCACGCCGGCACGGTCGAACTCGACTATGGGGACCAGACGTTCACATTAGGGCCGGGCGACAGCGCCTATTTCGACGCGTCGGTCAGCCACAAGATCCGGGCGGTCGGCGCCGAGAGCGCCGAGGTCGTCGTCGTTGCGCACGCCGAGCCCGGGAGCGCACCGGCCCTGGTCCCGACTAGCTGAGCCGGCAGGTGACGGTGGTGGTCGCGTCCTGCTGGACCACCACCTGACCGTCCACGGCGATTTCGCAATGGAACTGGGCCGGGCCGTTGCCCGAATCCGGCCAGTGCAGCATGCCGCTGGCGGTGATGCTCGCGAACTGGTTCGGGTTTGCCAGGGTGGCGGTGTAGGTGACCGGCGCGCCGGCGCTGAGCGGGGCCTGCACGCTGGTCGAGAACTTCGACGGGTCCGCGTTGAAGGCCGCCTGACTGGGCGGATCGGCGTTCACGTAGGAGACGTTGGCGGTGACGTTGTTGGGGCTCGTCACCGTGTAGGTCACCTGGTGACCGGCCGGGTCCGCATAGCTGGTCGCCGACGTGAGTACCGCCCCCGCGGCCGCGGCCAGAATTGTCGCTGAGATCGCGCTCGCTGTCCTGTGCACGTTCGTCATATCGAAAACGCTACCGGATTCGTTAGCGACGGTTCGATGTTTACGCCGCAGCTGTGCCCCTGGTCGCCGGCTCCGGTATGAAGCAAGCATGCGCGAAGACCCCACTGTGGTGACCCGCCGCCGACTGCTGACCACCGGCGCGGTCTCGGCCGCCCTCGGCGTAGGCCTGGGCGGTGGCGCCACGCTGCTGTGGTCCCGTCCGCAGGGCCCGACGGCCTGGTTGCAGCCCGACCGACATGGCGCACCACCTGTCGGTGGGCTGCACCTGCAGTTCGGCGAGAACGCCGGCACCGAAGTGGTGGTGTCCTGGCACACCACCGACGCGGTCCGCAATCCGCGCGTCCTGCTCGGAACACCGACATCGGGCTTCGGCAGCACGGTGGCCGCCGAAACCCGCACCTACCGGGACGCGAAGTCCGGCACCGAAGTTCGCGTCAACCATGCCCGGCTGACCGACCTCACGCCGGACACCGACTACGTGTACGCCGCGCTGCACGACGGCGCGGAACCGGAGCAGGGCACCGTCCGTACGGCGCCGAAGGGCCGAAAGCCCTTGCTGTTCACCAGCTTCGGTGACCAGTCCACTCCGGCGCTGGCCAAGATGCCCGACGGCAGCTACGCCACCGACAACATCGGCTCGCCGGCCGCCGCCGACACCACCATGGCGATCGAACGGATGGGCCCGCTGTTCAATCTGATCAACGGCGACCTGTGTTACGCCAACCTGGCCCGGGATCGGGTGCGCACCTGGTCGAACTGGTTCGAGAACAACACCCGCTCGGCGCGCTACCGGCCCTGGATGCCGGCGGCGGGCAATCACGAGAACGAATTGGGCAACGGGCCAATCGGTTACGGCGCCTATCAGACCTACTTCGCGGTGCCCGATTCCGGGTCGAGCCCCGAAACCCGTGGCATGTGGTACTCGTTCACCGCCGGTTCGGTGCGGGTGATCAGCCTGAGCAACGACGACGTCGCCTTCCAGGACGGCGGCAACTTCTACGTGCACGGCTACTCCGGTGGCGAACAAAAGCGTTGGCTTGCAGACGAACTCGCTGCCGCCCGGCGCGATCCGGACGTCGACTGGATCGTGGTGTGCATGCACCAGACCGCGATCTCGACCGCCGACAAGACCAACGGAGCCGACCTGGGCATCCGCGCGGAATGGCTGCCGCTGTTCGACCAGTACCAGGTGGATCTGGTGGTGTGCGGCCACGAACACCACTACGAACGCTCGCATCCGTTGCGCGGCGCGCTGGGCACCGACACCCGCACGCCGATACCCGTCGACACGCGAATCGATCTGATCGATGCCAGCCGGGGAACGGTGCACCTCGTCATCGGTGGCGGCGGCACGTCGGCCCCGAGCAACGCGATGTTCTTCCCGGAGCCGCGGTGCCGAGTGGTCACCGGAGTGGGCGCCTTCGACCCCGCGCTGCGCCGCAAGGCGCCCATCTACGTCATCGAGGACGCGCCGTGGTCGGCGTTCCGCGATCGCGAGAACCCCTACGGTTTCGCGGCTTTCGAGGTCGACCCAGGCCAACCCGGTGGCAACACGTCGATCAAGGCGACGCACTACGCGCTGCGGGGCCCGTTCGGCGAAGTCGCCGTCATCGACCAGTTCACGCTCACCAAGCCGCGCGGCGACAGGGCCCGCTAGCCCGTCCCAGCAACGTGACCGCGGCGGATTTTATCCCTGTGAAATACTTCGAAAATGGCTGAATCGCCCGGTCCGCCCGTGGGGGGACGCTTGGCGGACTTCGTGGTCGATCGGCGCATGCTGCTGACCGCGGCGCTCGCCGTGCCGATCGGAGCGCTCGCCGCGGGGGCGGCGTGGTGCCTGCTCCGGTTGATCGGGTTGGTCACCAACCTCGTCTTCTACCAGCGCTGGGCGGTCGACCTGGTGGCACCGGGATCGCACCCCCATCCGTGGTGGTTGTTGCTGGGCGCCCCCGTCGCCGGCGGTCTGGTGGTCGGCGTCATGGCCCGGCTGGGCTCGGAGAAGATCCGCGGTCACGGCATGCCGGAAGCGATCGAGGCGATTCTCACCCAGGGCAGCCGCGTCGAGCCGAAAGTCGCTATCCTCAAGCCGGTTTCGGCGGCGATCAGCATCGGCACCGGCGGCCCGTTCGGCGCCGAGGGGCCGATCATCATGACCGGCGGGGCGCTGGGGTCGATCCTGGCCCAACACCTGCATCTGACCGCCGACGAGCGCAAGATCCTGCTGGTGTCGGGGGCCGCCGGGGGAATGGCGGCCACGTTCAATTCGCCGCTGGCGTCCATCCTGCTCGCGGTCGAGCTGTTGCTGTTCGAATGGCGGCCCCGCAGCCTGATTCCGGTGACGGCGGCGGTCGTCGTCGCGACCGTCGTGCGCCAGTTCATTCTCGGCGGCAACCCGGTCTTCCCGGTCGACGTCGGGCACCTGAGTCGCGTCGAACCGAAGATCGACCTGCTGGCGCTCCTCATCGGGGCGTGCGGCGCGGTGGTCGCCATCGCCGCGACGCGGTTGGTGTACCTGGCCGAGGACGCCTTCGCGCGCCTGCCGATCCACTGGATGTGGTGGCCGGCGATCGGCGGGCTGGTGATCGGCGCGGGCGGGCTGATCGAGCCGCGGGCGCTCGGCGTCGGCTACGACGTGATCGACGCGCTGCTCACCGGCCACGCCACCCTGTCGTTGATCGTCGGCATCCTCGTCGTGAAGACCGCCATCTGGTCGCTGTCGTTGGGTTCGGGCACCTCGGGCGGTGTGCTCGCGCCGGTGTTCATGATCGGCGGCGCGCTGGGAGCCCTGGTGGGCCAGGGCCTGCCGAACGTGTTCCCGGGGTTCTGGGCGATTCTCGGGCTGGCCGCCGTGGTGGGCGGCGTCATGCGCTCGCCGCTGACCGGCGTCGTGTTCACCCTCGAACTCACCCATGCCTGGCCCGCGCTGCTTCCCCTGATCGTGGCCTCGACCACGGCCTACGCGGCGTCGGTGTTGATGCTCGACCGATCGGTGCTGACCGAGAAGATCGCCCGGCGCGGCCTGCACCTGACCCGCGACTACACCACCGATCCGCTGGAAGCGTTCTTCGTGGCCGACGTCATGCATCCCGAGCCGTCGCCGGTGCCCACCGGCGGCAGCGTCAGCACCCGCGACACCCTGCGGCATGCCGCCAACGTCCTCGCCGAATCGGGCGGCCACGCGCTGCGCGTCCTGTCACCGGACGGCGCGGAACAAGGTCACCTGCTGCTGCGGGATCTGCTCACCGCCCGCCTGCACGACATCACCGAAGACACCGAGCGCACAAGGCATTTCGTCGCGTTCCCCCGCAGACGGGCGCTGCGAAACGCCGATCCCGAAGCTCAAAACAACGTCGGCTGAATCGGTTTCGGTGCGGGCGCCGCCGAGGCGGCCCGGGCGAACGGGCGATGGTCGCCAGCCAGCCCATGCTTGGCGATCAACGGCGCGGCCCGCCGCCGCAGCGTTTCGCGATAGTCCTGGGGCAGGTAGGCACCGCGCCGGTACAGCTCGCGGTAACGGCCGACCAGGTCGGGATGCGAGCGGGCCAACCACGCCATGAACCATCCCCGGGTCGAGCCGCGCAGGTGCAGGCCGAACACGGTGACGCTGGTGGCGCCGGCCGCCGCGATCTGGCCGAGCAGCCCGTCGAGGTGCTCGGCGGAATCGGTGAGGTGCGGCAGCACCGGCGCGACCATCACATGACAGTCCAGCCCGGCGCCCCGGATAGCGCTGATCAGACCGAGCCGGGCCTGGGGGGTGGGCGTGCCGGGCTCGACGTCCTTGTGTAGCTCTGGGTCGCCGATGGCCAGCGACACCGCCACCGAGACCGGAACCTGCGCCGCGGCCTGGGTGATCAGCGGCAGGTCGCGCCGTAGCAGCGTGCCCTTGGTCAGGATCGACAGCGGCGTGCCGGATTCGGCCAGCGCGCCGATGATGCCCGGCATCAGCGCGTAGCGCCCCTCGGCCCGCTGGTACGGGTCGGTGTTGGTGCCCAGGGCGACGGTCTCGCGCTGCCAGGACGGCCGGCGCAGCTCGCGACGCAGCACCTCAACCACGTTGGTCTTGACGACGACCTGGGTGTCGAAGTCGTTGCCGCAGTCCAGCTCCAGGTATTCGTGGGTGGGCCGGGCGAAACAGTACCGGCAGGCGTGCGAGCAACCGCGATAGCCGTTGACGGTGTAGCGAAACGGCAGCGCCGACGCGTTCGGCACCTTGTTGAGCGCGGACTTGCACACCACCTCATGGAAGGTGATGCCATCGAACTGCGGCGAGCGCACGCTGCGCAGGAAGCCCATGCGCTGCAGCCCCGGCAGCGCCCCATCCTCGACCGGTGTCCCGTTGACCGCGACGGCCTGATTCGCCCACCGCATATCAACCATTCGAACATTCGTTCGAGATCGAGTCAAGCACGGGACCGTCGTACAGTGAGCAGCGACCGTATCGCCCCTACGCTTCAAGGCACCGACGGCGATGCGGTGCGGCGTGGGCGATAAGTTCGTCGTTCACATGGCTGCCATTTTCCCCGTTTTGTCCGAGGATGCATTGCGCGCGACTTTGGAATTCTCGACCGCACGGTGCGCCGCGGTTATCCGGGCGGTTAACGCGGTGCGGAGAATCGAGTTTCGGTTTTGCGTGACATTTACGCGGGTATTATTCCAGGGCCCCTCACGAAAGGACCTGTCATGTTGCACCAGGTGATTCTGGCGAGTTCGGACCCGGTCGCGGCCGGCTTCATCCTCCGTGGCATCAAGGGAATTTTCGTCGCTATCGGCAGCATTATCGCCGCAATAATCTGCGGAGTCATCGCCATGATGAAGGGCCGCAATCCGCTGGGCTGGGGAATTCTTGGACTGTTCTTCTCGATCCTGACATTGATTGTCGTCATCATTATTCCCAGCAAAAAATAACGCTTAGAAGGGCGGCGGTTCCCCGTCGCCGACGGCGTGGGTCGACGCAGAAGCCCAAGTGCGAGAAGGCTTTTCGAGCGCACGCGCCATGCGGTTGTGATGGCGTTCGGTGGCCACGCGCGCGGCGCGGTCCTGGGCGCGGGTACGGCGGCGTCTGGGCATCATCGCGGTGCGCTCG
>NZ_LZLL01000250.1:0-11465 GCF_001669335.1 Mycobacterium sp. 1245852.3
CTCCGTCGACCTCCACCATGGCTCCCTGCGGCAGTGCCTTGGTGGCGCCCTGGACGTCGACGACACACGGAAACCCGAATTCGCGGGCCACCACCGCGGCGTGCGACATCGGACCGCCGAGTTCGGTCACGACGGCGGCGGCGTAGCAGAACGCCGCGGTGTACCCGACGTCGGTGACCTCTGCGACAAGGATCTCACCGGGTTGCAGGTCGTCGATGGTCTCGGGCCGCACGATCCGCACCCGGCCGCGCACCCGTCCCCCGCAAACGCCGACGCCACGCAACGTGTCCCCGCTGGCCAGCGCGTCCGATGAGGTCGCGGTCGGCTGCCAGCTTCCGCTGAAGACGGTCGGCGGCGCCACCGCGACCAGCCGACGTTGTTCGGCCCGGCGCCGGGCCACCAGCGCGCCGACATCCGCGGGGAGCGCGTCGAGTTCGTCGACGAGCAGATAGAAGACGTCGTCGGCGGCGGTGAACACCCCGGCCTCGACCGACCGACGTCCATATTCGCGAAGCAGCGTGCGTAGCACCCAGTTGGCCCGCACCACCTTGTCGCGGCGGACCTCACGGTCGCGCAGTTGCTGGGTGGCCAGAGCCGCAATGGGCTTGGCGTGCAACGGGATCCGGGGCCGCTGCGGCTGCGGCGCGGACGGCGCGCTCATCGCCCTGGTCACCATCCGCACGAGCAACTCGGGATCGTCGGCGTAGCTGGTGGACCGCATCTCGAGCTCGGCCGGACCACGGTGGCCGATGAGCGCCAGCTCGTCGCGCAGGGCGGCATGGAATTCCGGCGCCTCGACGGCAAGCTTGTCCAGCCGGTCGCCCGGTTCGGCCAGCAGCGCCGTGACTTTCGGATCGCGCTGCGCCGCGACCACCAACCGCTGCATCGCCTCGACCGAACGCGCGCTGACCAGTTCCGGTCCGCCGGGCGCCGAGATCTCGCGCCCGCACAGACCACGCAGCAGCACGTTGAACGCCGCGCACAGCAGGAACGAGCCTGCCGCCAGCACCCAGCCGTGCACCACCTGGTCACGTGCCAGTGAGATCAGGCTCAGCAGCCGACGATCGTCGAGCCCGGCGAGGTCGCCGTCGGCCAGGCGTTCCAGGCGATCGACGTCGGCGACGAACTCACGGGTGTCCAGCGGCGCGCCGGCGGACAGGCCGATCAGGTTGACGCCGAACACCCCGATATTGCGGATTGTCCGGAATTGCCTGCGAATTCGGCCGGTATCGGAGTGCGGATGCTCCTCACTGAAGATCGGCAGGGCGGCCATGCTGGGGCCGAAGAACCCGCTGTTGCTTACCACCGTCGTGGGCTTGACGAAAGGCACCGTCTCGGCCATGAAGTGCGCGGTCGTGATGGCGCCGTAGAGCCGGTGGGCGAACACCGCCACCATGCGCATCGCGATTTCGCGCTGGATCGTCCCGCCGGGCCGCAACCGCTCGGCGACGCACACGGCGCTGGCCCGCAGTCCGCGAACCGTCGCCGACGCCGACGCCGGCGAAAACGGGCCGGGCAGCGCCTCAGACAAATTCGTGGCCAAGAAGGTGGGAAAACGGGGGTCGATCGGCGTGTCGAATTCCCCGTTATCCCCCGCTGCGCCCGCCCAAATGGGCTTGACGCCGTCGCCGCTCGGCGCGTCCACCGACGGAAGGTCCTGGATGTTGGCCAGCCGCCACGGCAGCGCAATCACCCGGGCGCCCACGGTCACCCGGCCGCGCACCGCCAGCGCGAAGTCCTGGACGCATTCGCCCGATTTCCACGCCGGCCGGAATGACCATTCGCTTGTCAGCCGCGAGGTGTCCATGAGCGGGGTCCCCCGCACCAGTCGCAGCTCAGCGGGCTCGAGGCCCAGGCGCACGACCGGGCGGTGTAGCGCGGCGGCGAGTTGCCGGAAGGTCAGGTCGCCCGATGCGGCGAGATTCACCGGCCCGCCCGGGGTTTCGGCATCGACGATCGCACGGTTGAACAGCCGGAGCGCGTCGTCGAGGTGGACCACCTGCATACCGCGATCGGCCGACCGGTGGGGGAACGCCGGTAATGCCAGCAGGCGGCGCACCCAGTTGTCGACGCTTCGCCCCAGGATCAGCGCGGAACGGATCGCGACCCATTGCGCGCCCGATTCCGCGAGCAGTTGTTCCACTTCGGCCTTGAGTCGGCCCTCGGCGCTGACCGGGGCCGTGGCGTGGTCTTCGGCCTTCGGTCCTTCTCCCCCGCCGTACACATGGGCCGACGACGCGAAAACGATCCGCCTGGAACCGGTCTCGGCCATCGCGTCGAGCACGTTGCGGGTGCCACCGATGTTGACCTGGTCGTGCTGTCCGGAACTTCTCGCCCACGCGAAGTGGGCGACGACGTCCGCGCCGGCCAGGGCGCGTCGGACCGCGTCGGCGTCGCGGATGTCGGCCGCCACGAAATCCGCTGCGCTCGGCCAGCTTTCGGGGCGGTGACGGGCGATCCCTGCCACGTCGTGGCCCTGGCTGAGCAGCCGAGTGGCGAGGCCGCGGCCGAGCACGCCGCTGGCCCCCGTGACCGCGATTCTCACGTCATGCCTACTCGTCGTCGTCGTCGCGCAATGCCGCGTTGACCAGAGCGTCGAGGTCCATGTCCGCGATGTCCTTTTCGGTGGTCACCGTGGCGGCCTGCGCGGCGCCCTCGGCCTCGCTCGCCAACGCCAGCAGCAGCTCCAGCACACCGGCCTGCCGAAGGCGCTTGACCGGAATGGATCCCACGACGCGTTGAATCTCGGCTTCGCCCGGCGCGGCCGCCGCCGCGGGTTGGTCCGACGATCCGAGTAATTCGCGGTACATGTAGCCGGCCAGCGCGGCGGAGTTCGGGTAGTCAAAGATCAGCGTCGGTGAAAGCGCCAGCCCGGTCGCGGCTTTGAGCCGGTTGCGCATCTCCACGGCGGTCAACGAGTCGAAACCGAGTTCCTGGAACGCCCGGTCCGGATGGATTGCCTCCGGGCTGGAGCTGCCCAGCACGGTGGCGATGTTGGCCCGCACCAGATCCAGCAGGATCGCCTGCTGCTCGTCCTCGGGAAGACCTTCAAGGCGTTGCAGCAGAGCAGATTTCGACTTGGCGGCGGCCAACGAGTCATCGACCTGACGCCGCGTCGGGGCGTTGATCAGATCGACGAACATCGGTGGCAAGGTGCCGCCATCGAACTTCACCCGCAACGCCGCGAGGTCGATGTGGGCGGGCAGCATGAACGGCTCGTCGACGATGAGCGCCGTGTCCATCAGCTCCAGCGCCTGGTCCGACGACATGGCGACGATCCCGTCACGCCCGAACCGCGCGCGGTCGGCCGCACCCAGGCCACCGGTCATGGCGCTGGCCTGATCCCACAGACCCCAGCCCAGCGAGATCGCCGGCAGCCCGTGCGCCCGCCGGTGGGCGGCCAACCCGTCCAGGAACGAGTTGCCGGCCGCGTAGTTGGCCTGCCCCGACGCGCCCGCGAGCCCCGCGATCGACGAAAACATCACGAAGGCAGCGACGTCCAGGTCGCGGGTCAACTCGTGCAGGTTCCACGCAGCGTCGACCTTGGACCGCAACACCGACTCGATCCGGTCGGGGGTCAGCGACGTCACGACCGCGTCGTGCAGGACGCCGGCGGCATGGATCACCCCGGTCAGCGGGTGCTGCATCGGGATTTCGGCGATCACCTTGGCCAGGGCCTCGCGATCGGCGGCATCGCAGGCCACCGTCTCCACGTGCGCACCGGCCGCGCTCAACTCGGCGACCAGCTCCGCGGCGCCCGGTGCGTCCAGGCCGCGGCGGCTGACCAGCACCAGATTCCGCGCACCGTGACGGGTCACCACGTGTCGCGCGACCGCCGAACCGGCCATGCCGGTGGCGCCGGTGATCAGCACCGTGCCGGCCGTCCACGCGTCCGGCATCGTCATCACGACCTTGCCGACGTGGCGGGCCTGACTCAGGTAGCGCAGCGCGGCGGGCGCGCGTCGCACGTCAAACCTGGTGACCGGCAACGGCCGTAGCACATCCTCGCCGAACATGGCCGCCAGCTCGTCGAGCATCTGGGCGATGCGATCCGGCCCCGCCTCGAACAGGTCGAAGGCGCGGTAGCGCACCCCCGGGTGGTCTCGGGCGACGACCTCGGGGTCACGGATGTCGGTCTTGCCCATCTCCAAGAAGACCCCGCCGGGTTTCATCAAGCGCAGGGACGCGTCGACGAAATCACCGGACAGCGAGTCCAGGACGATATCCATGCCGGCCATGCCGGTGACCGCGCGGAACTTCTCCTCGAATTCCAGGCTGCGCGAGTCGGCGATGTGATCGTCGTCAAAGCCCATGTCGCGCAACGTGTCCCACTTGCCGCGGCTGGCGGTCGCGAACACTTCCAGGCCGATGTGCCGGGCCAGTTGCACCGCGGCCATGCCGACCCCACCGGCGGCGGCGTGCACCAACACCCGCTGACCGGGCTTGGCGCCGGCCAGGTCCACCAGCGCGTAGTTCGCCGTGGCGAACACCACCGACGCCGTCGCGGCGGCGGTGTGTGACCAGCCGGGCGGCACCTTGACGAGCAGGCGCTGGTCGGTCTTGGCGATGGTCCCGGTTCCGTCGGGGAACAGCCCCATGACGCGGTCGCCGACGGCGAAACGCCCGTCGGGCGCGGCGGTTTCGATCACCACACCGGACGCCTCGATGCCCATGATGGCCTCGGGGTCGGGATAGAGGCCCAGCGCGATCATGACGTCACGGAAGTTGGCCGCGATGGCCGACAGCGCGACGCGCACCTGACCAGGACCCAACGGCGCGTCGGCGTCGGGAATGCGCTCTATCCGCAGATTTTCGATGGTGCCGTAGCTGCTCATGCCGAGTCGCCACGGTCCCTCGTCCGGGGGCAGCAGCAGGCCGCCGACGGCGCGACTGCCGAGCACTCGGGCGGTGTAGACCGCGCCGTTGCGCAGTATCGCCTGCGGCTCGCCGAGCGCCAGCACCGCTGCTATCGCGTCGGAGTCCAGCGGGGCGTCCGTGTCGACGAGCACGATTCGTCCAGGGTGCTCGGTCTGCGCCGACCGCACCAGCCCCCAGACCGCCGCGCCGGCCAGATCGGTGACGTCCTCCCCCGGCAGCGTCATCGCGCCCCGGGTCGCCACCACCAGGGTGCCCGCGCCCTCGCGGGACAACCACGACTGCAGCACGGGCAGCACCGCGCGCGTCGCCGCGTACACCTCGGTGATCACGTCGCCGGACACCGGTGCCGATTCGAACAGCACCGCCGAGCGCTCGGCCGAAGGGTCACCCAATTCCTCTGCGCCCCAAGCGGACACCGACACCGGCTGCGTCGCCGAATGCGGTTGAGCCGACCAGATGACCTCGAAGAGCCGGTCCGGTCCCGAATTCGACACGGCGGCCAGCAACTGCTTGTCGGTGACCGGGCGGGCCACCATCGACGCCACCGAGAGCACCGGAAGCCCCAGCCCGTCGGCCAATTCGATCGACACCGCCGACGAACTCACCGGTACGATCCGCGCGCGGACCGCCCCCGCGCCCGCGGCGTGCAACGACACCTGTTGCCAGGAGAACGGGACCAACATCGAGCCCTCGGGCAGTTCGTCGCTGTCGGACGCCAGCATCACCGCGTGCAGCGCCGCGTCGAGCATCGCCGGATGGACGCCGAACCCGGCCGGCGACACCCCGGCGTCGGCGGGCAGCGCCACCTCGGCGAAGACCTCGTCGCCGCGGCGCCACATCGATGTCAGGCCGCGGAACGCCGGCCCGTAGTCGTAACCCCGCTCGGCCAATTGCTCGTATCCGTCGCCGACATCCACCGCGACCGCACCCACCGGCGGCCACGCCGACAGGTCCGCGCCCGGCTGCACCGAACCCGCCCGCAGCACGCCCTCGGCATGCAAGGACCAGCCCGAGCCCGCTTCGGCTCGCGAAAAGACCGACACCGCACGGGCACCCGAGTCGTCCGGGCCGCCGACGACGACCTGGACCGCGACCGATCCGCCGGCGGGCAACACCAGCGGCGCGGCCAGATTGAGCTCATCGACGACGCCGCAGCCCACCTCGTCGCCGGCGCGGATCGCCAACTCGACGAATCCCGCACCGGGGAACAGCACCACACCGCCAACGGCGTGATCGGTCAACCAGCCCTGGGTGCCGGGCGCCAACCGGCCGGTCAGCACCACTCCGCCGGTGGCCGGCAGTTCCACCACCGCGCCCAGCAGGGCGTGTTCGCTGGCCGCCAGGCCCAGGCCCGCGGCGTCGGCCGGGGCGCCGTCGGCGGCAAGCCAAAAGCGGCGCCGGTCAAAGGCATACGTGGGCAGCTCGACCAGGTTGGCTTCGAAACCAGGCCCGCCCAGCGCACCGCGCCAGTCCACGTCCATCCCGGCGACGAATCCCTGCGCAACGGCGTTGACCAGGGCGACCGGCTCCGGTCGATCCTTGCGCAGCGCGGACATCGTGGTCACCTGGGCCGCCGAAGGGTCCAGGGCCAGCGATTCTTCGATGGATGCCGTCAGGCCGCTGCTCGGTCCGACCTCGAGGAAACGGGTCGCCCCGGCCGAGCGCACGAACCGCACGCTGTCGGCGAACCGCACCGCCTCGCGCACGTGCCGCTTCCAGTACGCCGGCGATGCGAAGTCGTCACCGGCCAGCTGACCGGTCACGTTGGACACGATCGGGATGGTCGGCTTACCGACGGCCAATCCGGCCGCGACGGTGCCGAATTCGTCGATCATGGGATCCATCAACGGAGAGTGGAACGCGTGCGAGACCGAGAGCCGATGCACGCGGTGGCCGTCGACGCGGAGCCGGTCCGCGATCGCGATCACCGCGCCTTCGGCGCCCGAAATGACCACCGAGGTCGGCCCGTTGACCGCGGCGATGCCGACGCCGGCTTCTTCGGCGGACGCCAGCAGCGGCCGCACTTCGTCTTCGGTAGCCTGCACCGCGACCATCGCGCCGCCTTCGGGCAGCGCCTGCATGAATCGACCACGGGCCGCGACCAGCACCGCGGCGTTCTCCAACGAGAGCACGCCGGCGACGTGGGCGGCCGCCAGCTCCCCGATCGAGTGGCCCATCACGAAGTCGGGGCGCACACCCCAGGATTCGAGCAGCCGGAACAGCGCGACTTCGACCGCGAACAGCGCGGGTTGCGCGAATTCCGTGCTGTTGAGCAGGTTCTCGTCGTGCCCCCACATCACCTCGCGCAGCGGGCGAAGCAGGTGCCGGTCCAGTTCGGCCACGACGGTGTTGAACGCCTCGGCGAAGACCGGATAGCCGGCGTGCAGTCCCATTCCCATGCCCAGCGTTTGGGACCCCTGGCCCGGGAACACGAAGACCGTCTTGCCTGCGGTCACGGTGCCACGGATGACCGAACCGGCCAGGTCGTCGGCGGCAAGCTCGTCCAGGCCCGCCAGCAACGGGTCGCGATCGCTACCGACGACGACGGCGCGGTGTTCGAAGGCCGACCTGCCGGCCAGCGACCACCCCACATCGGCGATGTCCGCCTCCAGGTGGGCGCGCAGGTGGGTCGCCAACCGAGCGGCCTGAGAGTGCAACGCGGACAGCGATTTTGCCGACACCGGCCAGGCCACCACCGGCGCCTTGGGTCCGTCCGCGGCGCGCGGCGGCTCGATCGGCACGGCCTCGACGATGACATGCGCGTTGGTGCCGCTGATGCCGAACGACGACACGCCCGCCCGGCGCGGCCGGTCGCCCGGCCACGGTTGCGCCTCCGTCAACAACGACACCGCGCCCGCCGACCAGTCCACGTGCGGACTCGGCTCATCGACATGCAGTGTGGCGGGCAACATTTCGTGGCGCATCGCCAGGACCATCTTGATGACGCCGGCCACCCCGGCGGCGGCCTGCGTGTGGCCCATGTTCGACTTGATCGACCCCAGCCACAGTGGCTGTTTCCCGGGCTCGGCCCTCTCTTGCCCATAGGTCGCCAGCAGCGCCTGGGCCTCGATCGGGTCACCCAAAGTGGTTCCCGTCCCGTGGCCCTCGACGACGTCCACGTCGGCCGCCGTCAAGCCCGCACTGGCCAGCGCCGCGCGCACCACCCGCTGCTGCGAGGGACCGTTCGGCGCGGTCAGCCCATTGGAGGCACCGTCCTGATTGATGGCGGAGCCCCGCACCATGGCCAGCACCGGATGCCCGAGGCGCTGCGCGTCCGACAGGCGCTCCACCACCAGCATGCCGCCGCCCTCGGAGAATCCGGTGCCGTCGGCCGCACCCGCGTAGGCCTTGCACCGGCCGTCCTCGGACAGCCCGCGCATGCGGCTGAACTCCACGAAGATATCGGGGGTGGCGTTGACGGTGACGCCGCCGGCCAGGGCCAGGTCGCACTCCCCCGAGCGCAGCGACTGCACGGCCATGTGCAGCGCCACCAACGACGAAGAACACGCCGTGTCCACCGACACCGCCGGGCCCTCCAGCCCCAGCACATAGGACACCCGGCCGGACGCCACGCTCGACGACTGCCCGGTCAGCCGGAAACCCTCGGCGGTCGGTGCGGCGCCCATGCCATAGCCCTGCGTGTATACGCCGGCGAACATTCCGGTGGCACTGCCGCGGAGCTTGCCGGGGTCGATTCCGGCTCGCTCCAACGCTTCCCAGGACAACTCCAGGAACATGCGCTGCTGCGGGTCCATCGACAGCGCCTCACTGGGCGCGATGCCGAAGAAGCCCGGATCGAAGTCCGCGACGCCATCGACGAAGCCGCCGGTGCGGGTGTAGCAGGTGCCCGGCACGTCGGGATCCGGGTTGTACACGCCGGCCAGGTCCCAGCCGCGATCGGCCGGGAAGTCCGAGAGCACGTCACGGCCCTCGATCAGCATGTCCCACAAGTCGTCCGGCGAAGTTACCCCACCCGGATAGCGGCAGGCCATGCCGACGATAACGATCGGGTCGTCGTCGGTGGCACGCGCGACCGGCGCGTGCTTGACCTCTTGCGGCAGCCCCGCGAGCTGGGTGCGGATGTAGCCGGCCAGTCCGTTCGGCGTCGGGTAGTCGAAGATCAGGGTGGGCGAAAGCGCAAGGCCGGTGGCGGTTTTGAGTCGGTTGCGCATTTCGACCGCGGTCAGCGAGTCAAACCCCAACTCTTGGAAGGCCCTGTCGGGATCGATCGCCTCGGCGGTGGTGTTCCCGAGCACGGTGGCGATGTGCGATCGCACCAGGTCCAGCAGCACGGCGTGCTGCTCGGCGTCGGACAGCCCGTCCAGGCGATGCGCCAGCGCCGACTTCGATTTCGCGGCGGCCAGCGAGTCGTCGACCCGGCGGCGCGTCGGGGCGTTGACCAGATCGGTGAACATCGGCGGCACCGCGACCGCATGGGCCCGCAGCGCGGCGAGGTCGATGCGGGCCGGCGCCAGGAACGGCTCGTCGACGATCAATGCCGTGTCGAACAGTTCCATCGCCTCGTCCGAGGACAGCGCCAAGATCCCGTCGCGGCCGAGCCGGGCGAGGTCGGCGGCGTCCAGTCCGCCGGTCATGGCGCTGGCCTGATCCCACAGCCCCCAGGCCAGCGAGATCGCGGGCAACCCGTGCGCCCGCCGGTGTGCGGCCAACCCGTCCAGGAACGCGTTCGCCGCTCCGTAGTTGCCCTGGCCCGAAGAGCCCACCAGGCCGGCCATCGACGAAAACATCACGAAGGCGGCCAGATTCAGGTCGCGGGTCAACTCGTGCAAGTTCCACGCCGCGTCGACCTTGGCCCGCAATACCGCGTCGACACGCTCCGGTGTCAGCGAGGTGATCGTCGCGTCGTCCAGCACGCCGGTCGCGTGAATCACGCCAGACAGCGGCCGCTGCGCCGAAATGTCGGCGATCACCTGCGCCAGTGCCGCCCGATCGGCGGCGTCGCACGCGACCACGCGCGCGCGGGCTCCGGCGGCTTGCAGCTCGGCGATCAACTCGGCGGACCCGGGGGCGTCCGGACCGCGCCGGCTCAGCAGCACCAGGTCTTCGACGCCGTGGTTGGCCACCAGGTGACGGGCCAGCGTCGAACCCGCCATGCCGGTGCCGCCGGTGATGAGCACGGTGCCGGATGCGAGCCCAGAAGGCAGAGTCATGACGACCTTGCCGATGTGCCGGGCCTGGCTCAGGTAGCGCAGCGCGGTGCGGGCGCGCCGCACATCAAAGGTCGTGACGGGCAACGGTTTCAGCACCCCAGCGTCAAACAGCCCGGCGAGCTCGTCCATCCACTGATGCATCCGCGGACGGCCGGGCTCGAACAGGTCGAAGGCGCGGTAGCGGACACCCGGGTAGTCCTGGGCCACCACACCCGGGTCGCGGATGTCGGTCTTGCCCATCTCCAGGAACACGCCGCCGGGAGCGACGAGCCGCAGCGAGGCGTCGACGAATTCGCCGGCCAGCGAGTCCAGCACCACATCCATCCCGGCCATGCCGGTCCTGCCGGTCACCGCCCGGAACTTCTCCTCGAACTCGAGGCTGCGCGAATCCGCGATGTGGTCGTCGTCGAAGCCCATGGCCCGCAACGTGTCCCACTTGCCGCGGCTCGCGGTCGCGAACACCTCCAGGCCCAAGTGCCGGCCCAGCTGAACCGCGGCCATGCCCACGCCGCCGGCGGCGGCGTGCACCAACACCCGCTGCCCGGGCTTGACGTCGGCCAGGTGGATGAAGGCCATGTAGGCGGTGGTGAAAACCGCTGAGATGCCGGCCGCTTCGGCATAAGACCAGTCGGCGGGCTTGTGCTGCAGCAGGCGGACGTCGCCGGGCACCAACGTGCCGCTGCCGTCGGGGAAGAAGCCGTAGACCGAATCGCCGACCGCGAACTCGGTGACTCCCGGCCCGACCTCGACCACCACGCCGGCGCCCTCGCCACCGAGCAGGGCGTCGTGGGTGAACATGCCCAGGGTGATCATGACGTCGCGGAAGTTGGTGGCGATGGCACGCAGCGCCACCCGAACCTGGCCCGGTTCCAGCGCGGCACCGGCGTTGGGAACGGGCTCCAGCTGCAGGTTTTCGAAGGTTCCCGCGCTGCTGATGCCCAGCCGCCACGGCCCGTCAGCCGGGGGCGTCATGACGCCGTCGACCGCGCGGCTGCCGCGCACCCGAGCGATGTACGCCTTGCCGTCACGCAGCAACACCGCCGGCTCGCCGACGGCCAGAACGGTCGCTATCGCGCTATCATCAAGCGCCGCATCGGAATCCACCAGCACGATGCGGCCGGGATGCTCTGTCTGCGCCGAACGCACCAGCCCCCACACGGCCGCGCCGGCCAGATCGGGGACGTCCTCCCCCGCCAAGCTCATCGCGCCATGGGTCGCGACGATCAGCACCCCGGAGTCATGCTCGGTGAGCCACGACTGCACGGCCGCCAGTGCACGATGGGTGCGCTCATACGTTCCGGACACCGGATCTTCGCCGGCGGCAACGGATTCGAAGACCTCGTGCACCGGCGGCTCGGCGTCACCGGTCGTGGTTGCGGCGGGTGACCACACCGCCTCGAACAGCCGGTCCGGCCC
>NZ_LZLL01000251.1:0-9746 GCF_001669335.1 Mycobacterium sp. 1245852.3
AAAGCAGTGTGCTGAAGGACTTTTACGAGATGTGGCCGGAACGGTTCAGCAACAAGACGAACGGCGTGACACCGCGCCGCTTCCTCGCGCTGGCCAACCCCGGGCTGCGCGAACTGCTGGACCGCACGGTCGGCGACGGCTGGTTGACCGATCTGGGCCGGCTGCGCGGGCTCGAGCCGTTCGTCGAGGACGCGGCCTTCCGGCGCGAGTGGCGCGACATCAAGCGCAACAACAAGTCCCGCCTGGCCAGATACGTCCACTCGGTGGCCGGCGTCGAACTGAACCCGGACTGGATGTTCGACGTCCAGGTCAAGCGCATCCACGAGTACAAGCGCCAGCACCTGAACGTCCTGCACGTCGTCGCGCTGTATCACCGCCTGAAGTGTGACCCCGGCCTGTCGATCCCGCCGCGGGCCTTCATCTTCGGCGGCAAGGCCGCGCCTGGATACTTCCTGGCCAAGCGGATCATCAAGCTCATCAACGCGGTCGCCGAAACCGTGAACGCCGACCCGGACGTGAACCGGTTCCTCAAGGTGGCCTTCGTGCCGAACTTCAACGTGCAAAACGCCCATCTGATCTACCCGGCGGCCGATCTGTCCGAACAGATCTCCACCGCGGGCAAGGAGGCCTCGGGCACCGGGAACATGAAGTTCATGATCAACGGGGCCCTGACCGTCGGCACCCTGGACGGGGCGAACGTCGAGATGCGCGACGAGGTCGGGCCGGAGAACTTTTTCCTGTTCGGGCTTACCGAGCAGCAAGTCGGGGCGGTCAAGGCCGACGGGTATCGCCCGGGCGATTACATCGACGGCGACGACGAGCTGCGCGCTGTGCTGGATCTGATTGCCGCGGGGACGTTTTCGCGCGGGGACACCGAGGTGTTCAAGCCCGTCGTGGACAACCTGCGTTACGACGACCCCTTCCTGGTGTGCGCCGACTACGCGTCGTATGTGGACTGTCAGGAGCGGGTCGGCGCCGCGTGGCAGGATCGCGAGTCGTGGACGAAGATGTCGATCCTCAACACCGCGCGCAGCGGCAAGTTCTCGTCGGATCGCGCCATCACCGAGTACTGCGACGAGATCTGGAACGTCTGGCCGCTGACGGTCAAGATCTAGCGCCGGCCGGGTAGTCCGGCCGCGCCCGGCGGGCCATCGACCACCGCCGCGACCGGCGCCGCCCGGCCCCGCGGCAGAGCCGCCCGAAACGGGCTAGGGTGGGCGCTCACGCGCAGGGTGCACTGGGACGTTGTCGCGGCCCCGCGATCGACAGAACGACTCGTGGCAGGAGAGATGTGACCACACGCTTGCGCAGCCTTGTCCTGGTCCCGTTGACCGTGGCACTGGCCATGCTGCTGGTGCCGACCGCTTCGGCCGACACCTACACCGACCAGCTGGTGAGCAGGTTCGACGCCCAGACGCATGTGGTGGTCGATCCGGGCGCCAGACCGCCGCTGCAGAATCCCGACAAGCTGAACCAGCAGATTCTCACCAGCTCGTGGCGGTGGAGCGCGGGCCCACCGGTCTGGGTGGCGGCGGTGTCGCCCGCCCAGAGCGGGGTCACCACCGCCGACGCCGTACACACCGCCATGCTGGGCCGCAACGCCGGATTCAGCGGCGTCATCCTCGTCATCGACGCTCGCGGCTACCACGTGCGCGCCTACAACGTGCCCAAGGCGATCGCCGACAACGTCGACCAATTCATGAATCAGTCGGCGAGGGATCATCGCAACGACCCGTACGGCGCCACGAGCGCGTTCGTCGCCAGGCTGGCGAGCGCCAATGCAAGCCCCGCCGGACCGGCGACCACCTCTGAAGTCGCGCACCAAAAGCACGACGAGTGGGCGTGGCTGAAGGTCACGCTGGTCATCTTCGGCATCGCGCTGGCCATGGCCGGCCTGTTCTGGTTCGCGATCGGCCGAAATCGTAAGCACCGCAAGGACTCCGAGGCACGTGAGGAAATCAAGCAGGAATTGATCGCGGCCACGTCGAACGTCAGCGACCTGGACAACGCGGTGCTCACCACCGGCGGCGCCGATGTCAGCGCCGAGTCGCTGAAAGCCAACGCCAGCCTGTACGACGCCCGAAAGGCCTACGAGAAGGGCGATTACGGCTCCGCGCGGGCGCATCTGCGGGTGGTCGAGTCCACGGTCGCCAAGGCCAACCGGAAGCTCGACCCGCGCCAACCCGACGTCGCGGCCGTGACTTCTGTCCCGGCCGACGACCGCAAGCAGGCCACCGTGCGGGCCAAGAATCCGGACACCGGCGAAACGGTGACGATCAACAACAACAACTACAGCACCACCGCGCAGCCGGGTTACCCGCACTACTACGGCGGCGGCTACCACAACGGAATGTTCTTCTACCCCGGCTATTACCCGTACGCGTTCTGGGGTCCCGGCTGGACGTGGGCGCTGACCGACGTGCTGCTGATGGACGCGTTGCTGGACGACCATTGGGGCGGCAGCTACGAGCGCGGCTTCGAGGCCGGCCGCGACTCCGCGTTCGCCGATGCCAACAGCTACGGCTATGACGGCGGACAGGCAGCCGGCTACAACAGCCCGCCGGCCGATGTGGGGTTCACCGGCGGCTACCAGGACTCCGGTGGCGCCGACGTCGGATTCGCGGGCAACGACGCCACCTACTCCGGCGGCGGTGACGTGGGCTTCGACGGTGGCTGGGACTCCGGCGGCGGCTGGGATTCCGGCGGCTCCGATTTCGGGGGCGGATCGGACTTCGGCGGCGGCGGTTCCGATTCCGGCGGCGGTGGCGACTTCGGGTTTTGAGGTCTCGCCGTCGAGAAGTTAGGTTCCTGCAATGAGTACGGACAAGATCAATCGCGCCATCCTGCTCACCATGGTGGTGATCGGGACGGTCGCCTACTGCTTGCTGTACAGCCACGCCTCGATCGTCTTCAGGCTCCTGGTGCCGCTCGGCCTGATCGTCCTGCTCGGGCTCGTCGTCCGGGATGTGATCAGGGACCGGCAAAGTCTTCGGAAGTCCAACAGCGGAGCAAGGACTGGAAAATGAGCACGTATCTCTACGGTCTGCTGACCCTGGTCACCCTCGTCCTGGCCGTGGCGCTGGCCGCCGTCGCCGCCGTGCACGTAAATCGCTTGGAGCGCCGAACGACTGCTCCGGTCAGTGAAGAAATCGGCAGCGCCAAAGCGGTTTTGCACAAGGTCCGCAAGGGCGAACCGATGTCGCGCGACGAGGTGGACTACGCCAAGCAGGTCGTTGCCGATCGCGGTTCGTTGATGACCCTGTGCATCCCGGGCGCGTTGTTCATGCTCGGCTGCTTCTTCGTCTTCGGCAGTCTCTACCACCTGCAGGGAGCGACGCCCTCGGAGCGCACATTCCTCGGGGTGATCCCCATGTTGACCTCGACAAACCTGGCCATTCAGATTCGCCGCAGCGCGCGGTTGCGGCGGCGGCTGAAGAAGCTGGCCTGACGCACGACGAGACCGGACGTGCGGCGCCCACCGGGCGCCCGGGTGGGCCGGCCGGCCTTCGAGGTCGTGTCCGGGTTGCGCTGTCCGGAGTCTTTGCACCATGATGTGTCAATTGAGCACATGACCGTCTACTATTTGGCGGGCACGAGGGCGAGGGCGGGGGGCACGAACACGATGTCCGGACCGGGTCGCGAGAGGTGATCGAATGAGCCCTCGTTTCGTCGGTCGGACCGTCCTGGCGCGAACCTGGATGCCGTTGGTCGCCGTGGTCGCGGTCGGCGTGGGTCTGCTCTGCATGTACAAGGTGCATCAGTTCTCCGAACCGGAGCCGGTCATCACCGTCAACGGTCCGCAGGCACCCGAGGAGTTCAACATCAAGCGGATCACCTACGAGGTGTTCGGCGACGCCGGCCAGGGCGGGAAACTGGTCTACGTCGACATCGACGGTCATCCGCATCAGGTCGACATCACCACCCTGCCGTGGTCCCACACGGAGACCACCACGCTCACGGTGGCGTCCGGCAGCATCTCGGTGCACGTCCACGGCGGTCAGGTCGGTTGCCGAATGCTGGTGGACGGCGTCATCCGCGACGAACAATCGGGCGATCATCAGGACGCCGACGTCCAGTGCAGGGTGAAGTCGGCATGACCGAGCATCGCCTCGAGGATCCCAGGGTCAAGCGTCCGTTCATCCCGAAAATGGTGCGCGCCCTGGCGATTCCGATCATCTTGTTCTGGGCCCTGCTCGCGGTCACCACCAATACCTTTATGCCCCAAGTGGAACGGGTCGCCGAAGAGCTCGCCGGGCCGATGGTTCCGCATTACGCGCCCTCGCAGCGGGCGCTGCTGCACATCGGCGAGAAGTTCCACGAATCCAACTCCACGAACCTGACCATGGTGGTCTTCGAGGCGAACCGGCGACTGGGCGACCAGGATCACCGGTACTACGACGATTTGATGCGCCGCCTGCAGAACGACACCAAGCACGTCCAGTACGTGATGGACTTGTGGGGCAAACCGTTCACCGCGGCCGGCGCGCAATCCGTCGACGGCAAGTGCACCTATGTGCTCCTTCGTCTCGCCGGTGACATCGGCCAGATCCAGGCCAACCAGTCCGTGGACGCCGTCCGCGACATCATCAAGAAGGACACGCCTCCGCCGGGCCTCAAGGTCTATGTCAGCGGTGCGGCTCCGCTGGCCTCCGACACGCTCACCATCGCCAACGCCAGCCTGAACAACGTCACCATCGTGACGATCATCCTCATCGTCGTGATGTTGCTGCTGGTGTACCGCACCCCGTCGACCCTGCTGGTGCCCCTGCTCGGCGTCCTCATCGAAATGCTTGTCGCCAAGGGCATCGTCTCGACCCTCGGGCACTACGGATACATCGAATTGTCGTCGTTCGCGGTGAACATCGTCATCGCGCTGACCCTGGGGGCCGGAACCGACTACGGCATCTTCCTGATGGGCCGCTATCACGAGGCGCGCCAGGCCGGCGAGAGCCGGGAGGACAGTTTCTACATCGCCTACAAGGGCGTGGCACCCATCATCATCGGGTCCGGACTGACGATCGCCGGCGCCTGTTACTGCCTGACGTTCGCGCGGCTCAACTACTTCCACACCATGGGGCCGGCCGTCGCGATCACCATGCTGTTCACCATCGCGGCGGCGATGACGCTGGGTCCGGCGGTGCTGACCGTGGGCAGCCTGTTCGGGATGTTCGACCCGAGAACCAACGTCCACGGGCGGCTTTATCGGCGCATCGGTGCCAGCGTGGTGCGCTGGCCGGTGCCGATTTTGGTGGCCAGTTCCGCCGTCGTCATGCTCGGCGCGATCTTCGTGCCGAGCTACCGGCAGAACTACGACGATCGGCAGTACCAACCTGCCAGTGCGCCTGCGAATCTCGGTTTCCAGGCCGCCGATCGGCACTTCCCCAAGAGCAAGCTGTTCTCCGAGATGTTGATGGTCGAGACCGATCACGACATGCGCAACTCGGCCGACTTCATCTCGCTGGACCGCGTCGCCAGGGCGCTGATCCGGCTGCATGGCGTGGCGATGGTGCAGGGCATGACGCGGCCGTTAGGCCGGGCGCTCGAACACGCCAGCATTCCCTACCTGTTCACCACGCAGGGCAGCGGCAACGGTCAACAACTCCCGTTCAACAGGGAGCAGAACTCCAATACCGATGCGCAGGCCGAGATCCAGGCGCACTCCGTGGCGGTGCTACGCAAGGAGATCGGCTTCTTCCAGAAGGTGTCCGACGAACTGCACCAGACGGTGCTCACCGTCGAGGACCTCAAACGGGTCAGCAACGAAATGAACGAGGAAGTCTCGAACCTCGACGATTTCTTCCGGCCCATCAAGAGCTACTTCTATTGGGAGAAACACTGTTTCGACATCCCGATCTGCTGGGCGTTCCGATCGCTGTGGGACACCATCGATCACATCGACCACTTGGCTGAAGATATCGACAAGGCCGAAATCTCCCTCGCGGAGGTGGACAAGGCCTTCCCGCAGATCATCGCCCAACTGAAGGCCACCGCCGATGACACCGAGGCGCTGCAGCTGAAGTTGGTCAACAGTTACGGCTCGGCCGACCTGCAGTCCATCCAGACCGAGCAGACCTTCGACGATTCGATCAACGTCGGCAACGACTTCGACAGGTCCCGCAGCGACGACTACTTCTATATCCCACACGAGGCCTTCGACAACGAGGACCTCAAGGCGGGCATGAAGCTGATGATGTCGCCGGACGGCAAAGCCGCCCGTTTCATCGTCACCCACGAGGGTGATGCGATGGGCCCCGAAGGGGTCGAGCACGTCGAGCAGTTCCCCGACGCGATAAAGACGATCCTCAAAGAGACGTCGCTGGCCGGCGCCCGGGTCTATATCGGGGGCTCGGGATCCAACGACAAGGACATCAAGCAATACGCGATGTCGGATCTGTTGATCGCGGCGATCGCGGCCTTCGTGCTGATCTTCCTGATCATGTTGTTCATCACGCGAAGCCTGGTGGCGGCCTTGGTGATTCCCGGCACCGTGGCCTTCTCCTACGCCGGGGCGTTCGGCCTGTCCATCCTTTTCTGGCAGCACCTGGTCGGCCTGCATCTGCACTGGCTCGTGCTGCCGCTGACGTTCATCATCCTGGTGGCCGTCGGATCGGACTACAACCTGCTGCTGATCAACCGGGTCAAAGAGGAGCTGCACGGCGGGATCCACACCGGCCTGATCCGCGCGCTCGGCAGCACCGGCGGTGTGGTGACCTCCGCCGGTTTGGTGTTCGCCTTCACCATGCTGGCCATGCTCACCAGCGATCTGAGGACCATCGGTCAGGTGGGATCGACCGTGTGCATCGGCCTGCTGCTGGACACGTTGATCGTGCGCTCGTTCGTCGTGCCCTCCATCCTGCGGATCCTGGGGCCGTGGTTCTGGTGGCCGACGCTGGTACGCCCCCGCCCGCTGTCACAGCATTGATGCGGATCTGACGAATCGTTGACCGGGTTGAACACATCTCGTTAATGTGTTCACATGTCGACGACGACGCCGCGTGAGACGATCCGCGCCGTCTCACCGTCGCTGCTGTCGGCCACCACCAGCACGCTGCGCCGGCTGGGCCCCCGCCAGTTCAACCTGACCGCCGTCGCCGAAATCGCCGGTGTGTCGCGTGGGACCGTGCACAACGCGTTCGGAAACCGCGAAACCGCACTGAAAACCGCGCTCGACGAACTCGCCACCGGCTTCATCACCACCATGGCGGCCGAAGTGCAGCGGCAAGACAACCTCGCCGGCCAGGTGGCCGCGGCCGCCAACGTGATCTGCAAACACCGGCAGACCTCAGACCCGCTGGGCCCGAAGGGGTTCAATCAGAGCCTCATCGTCCTGCTGCTCGACAACCTCGGCGAGGACCTCATGCAGCGCTCCATCAACCTCTGGGCGCCACTGGTCCGGGCCGCCCAGCGCCGGGGCGAAGTCGGAAAGTCGGTCAATCCCCGGCACGCCGCGGAATGGATCGTGCGCGTGCTGCTCAGCTTCGAACTGCTGCCGCCGATGGTGGTCAATCTGGAAAGCCCCCGCGCCGTCGGCAAATTCGTCTCCGACCACATCGTGGCCGGACTCACCGGAAGCGAGAGGAGACGAGATGGCTGACTACGACGTCGCCGTCATCGGAGCCGGCCCGGGCGGCATCGCCGCCGGGCACCTGTTGCGTCAGCAGGGGATTTTCGACTTCGTCATCCTGGAGCGCGGCGACGACGTCGGCGGCACCTGGCGCGACAACCACTACCCCGGCCTGGCCGTGGACATCCCCAGCCTGTGGTATCAGCTCTCCTTCGCGCCGAACCCCAACTGGTCACGCTTCTTCGCCCCGGGCCGCGAACTCTACGACTATTTCCGCGACACCGCCCGGTCGCTGCATCTGTACGACCATTTGCAGACCGGCTGCAACGTGCTGCGCCAGTCCTGGGATGACACGACGCAGCGTTGGCACCTCGACATCGAGGGAAAGCCCTGCGTCACAGCGCGTTTCGTCATCAGCTCCGTGGGTGGCTATGTCAACGCCAAGCAGCGCGTCGACATCGACGGAATCGACGACTTCGCCGGCACCATCCTGCGGCCCAACGCCTGGGACGACGGCTACGACCCGCGCGGCAAGCGCGTCGCGGTGATCGGCACCGGCTCCAGCGGTGTGCAGATCGCCGCCGCCCTATCGGGTCAGGCTGCCAATCTCGAGGTGTACCAACGCACACCGGCCTGGGTGCTGCCGAAGATCGACTTCGACATTCCCCCGCTGATGCGTCGGTTCCTGCGGGTGCCCGGCGTGGTCGGCGCCATCAACTCGGCGGGACGATGGGCAATGGACATCGCGATGATCGCGCCCATCGTCCACCTGCTGTCGCGGCTGCCGCAGCGCGTCCTGGTTCGCACGATGCCGTTGTACGACGCGTACTGCCGCGCCTTGTACCGGCTGCTGCTGCGGGCCGTGGTGCACGACCCGGCCACCCGCGCCGCGCTCGTCCCGCGATACGGGATCCTCGCCAAGCGGCCGGTGATCTCCAGCAGCTTCCTGCCGGCACTGAACAATCCGAACACCCACCTGATCACCACCGCCATCGATCGAATCACCGCCACCGGCATCCGTACCGTCGACGGAGTCGAACATCCCGCCGACCTCATCGTCGCGGCAACCGGTTACGAGCTGTGGACGGACCCGGAGACCTATCGACCCGGAACCGTGGTGGGCACAGCCGGATTCGACCTCGGCGAGTATTACCGCACGCACGGCCTGCACGCCTATGCCGGCACGGCGCACCCGCAGTTGCCCAACCGGTGGGAGATCGTCGGGCCGCTGGGCTTCGTCGGCTTCGCGTGGCCGGACTTCGTCGAGACGATGGCCGCCCACGCGGTCCGGATCATCGACGTCGCGCGCCGGCAGGGCACCGAGGTCGTGCGCGTCAAACCCCAAGCGTTCCAGCGGTGGAACGCGCTGATGCGGCGCCGCGCAAAAACGGCCCACCTGTACTTCACCGAGTGCAATCCGGGGTTGTCCACGTATTTCATCAACTCCCAGCGCGACACCGTCTATCACCGGCCGCAGACGATCGCCGCCTCGCGGCGCTTCGCGCGCAAGTCGGCACTGTCCGACTACGAGTTTTCCCGCGCCGCCGCGCCGTGCGAGGCGGCCCCGACCCGGAAGGCCCAGATAGCATGAGCGACAACGACAAACCGTTGGCCGGCCGGGTCGCGTTCGTCACGGGCGCCGCGCGCGGACAGGGCCGTTCGCATTGCGTGCGGCTGGCCCGGGCCGGGGCGGACGTCGTGGCCATCGACGCGTGCGGCCCGGTGGCGGCGAACAACGGCTACCCGGCCGCGACGCCGGAGGACCTGGCCGAAACGACGAGCCTGGTGGAAAGCGAAGGCCGCAAGATGCTGGCCGCGCAGGTCGACGTCCGCGACGCGGCGGGGCAACAACGGCTCGTCGACGACGCGATCACCCAATTCGGCCGCCTGGACATCGTCGTCGCCAACGCCGGCGTGCTCAATTGGGGCCGGCTGTGGGAGATTTCGGCGCAGCAATGGCAAGACGTCCTCGACACCAACCTGACCGGAGTCTGGAACACCATCAAAGCGACCGTGCCGGCGATGATTCAGGCGGGCAACGGGGGCTCGATCATCACCATCAGCTCGGCGGCGGGCATCAAGGCCGTACCGGGATGCGGTCACTACTGCGCCAGCAAGTTCGGCGTGGTCGGGCTGACGAACTCGTTGGCGGTCGAACTGGGTGGATACGGCATCCGCGTCA
>NZ_LZLL01000252.1:0-1721 GCF_001669335.1 Mycobacterium sp. 1245852.3
CTCACCCATGCCGCAGCCGATTCGCCGCACCCACGCTGCGGTCCGCTCCTACTGCGACCAGCTGCGCGAGCTCATGGACCAGCTGCGAGCCGACCCCCTCAACGAGTCCAAGTCCGTGGCCCTGGTCGCGCACATCATCAACAACCGCAGCACCGCACTGCAGCTCCTTGACGTGCTGGAAAACCAGGCGATGGGGTCCGTATGTTGACCCGCCCCATCGCCGGTGCGCTGGACTCGATCTTTCTGCGTGTCAGTGGCGGGGACCCCATCCGCGCCGACGAGCTCCGCGCGCGAGCGAGTGCGTCGTTTCTGGCGTTCATCATGGTCAGTTACATCCCGCTTCTCGCAGCGGTTGTGCTGCTCGTCTTGAACCGCCCCCAGCTGCCCGATGAAGCGGCCGAACAAGACCAATTCACCGCGGTGAAGTCCTACGCCGCGCGCTACGTGGATGCGTATCTGAAAGACCCGTCGAACGCCACGGCGATCAAGCAGTTCTACGACGGAGACATTCCCCCGTCGGCGCTGCCTGCCGGCGGACGGGCGTTACGCGCTGCGTCATGCCTTCCCGGTGTTTTCAACGATGGTTTTCAGACCTATTCGGTCGTCGTTGACGCCGAGATTCCGAAAGCCGCCAACGCCGCCTCCATGGTGCCGGTCAAGCTCCAGGTCGATATCTCAGCCGACAGCCACAACTTGTACCGCGCGTTCACGCTTCCGCATGCGCGTCCGGATCGCCAACCGGGGCTGCCGGTGCAGCTGGCCACGCAAACATTGGTGTCCGAAGACCGGCCGGTGTACAAGACCGTCGCCGGGTTCCTCGCCGCGATGCTCAACGGGCAGGGAGACCTGACGCCCTACATCTCGGCGGCTGCCAAGATCACGGCCGAACAACCACCGCGGTTTACCACGATGGCTATCGAGCGGGTGCAAACGAATTCCGAGGCTGCCACCGCCCAAGATGTGCCCGCCAAAGCTGACGGCATTGAGGTCACCGTGCGGGCTGTGATGCAAACCGCCAGCGGCGTGCTGATGCCGATGGACTTCCCCCTCGTGATGTCGGTGGCAGCCGGTCACTGGCAAGTCGACCGGATCAACGACGCGCCCAGCATCATCCCGCCCAACCAGGCGGGGCCATCTGGACCGTCATTAACTCCGCGGACCACCACGACGACGCCCAGTAAGTCACCGCGCGTTTACGCGACCAACAGCCCCGGAGGGAGCTAAGAAATGATTCACAATTTCGCGTCTTTCATCGCTGATGGGTCTGCCTCAGCAGCGGCCGCCCATGTCCTAACAGTGGCAGCCCCGATCTGGGATATCGGCGCCAACGTCAAGAACCAGGGCATCAGCTTCGCAGTGTTCCTGTTGATGGGCGGCACGGCGGTCTTGGCGGTGTTTGAGTACTTCGTCGTCAAGAACAAGACCGCTGCGCTGAAAACCGTCGCGGTCGGTGTCATTCTCATCGGCATTATCGGGGCGCTGCCCTCGCTGGGTGTGGTGTCCAAAGACACCGTCCACGGCCTCACCAATAGCGGAACTCGCTGAGCCGGGACAGCGCCGATGTTTGTCGCCAAGTGGTACACGCGAGCGTCGCGGGTCCGCATCGTCATCGCGAAGTTCGACGGGCGCTGGAAGATCCCCGGCGGGCCCTTCCCGATCCCCGAGCTGATTGCGCTTGTCGGTGGGTTGCTGATCACGCTGTTCGCGCTGCCCCGGTTCGA
>NZ_LZLL01000253.1:0-2047 GCF_001669335.1 Mycobacterium sp. 1245852.3
TGGGGTGGCCCGCATGCTGCCGTCGCGATCCGCGCGCGACGTTCCCGATCACGACCCGCGCGCCGGTCCGTCGCCGCGATCCCCCTGGCATAAACAAGGGACGATAGCAGCAGTGACGCCCGCTTCCAGGGATTTCACGTCCCAGCCATCAACTTAGTTGACATCGCTGCGGCCGCTGGTATCAAGGAGATTGATGGTTCGAGAAAGGAAAGCAACCATGTCTCATGGATTCTTCGGCGGTTTCGGTGGGCCCGGTTTCGGTGGGCCCGGTTTCGGTGGTCCGGGCTTTGGCGCGCCGGGCTTCGGTGGGCCGGGCTTCGGTGGTCCCGGGTTCGGCGGTCCGGGTGCCGGTGGGCCCGGCTTCGCGCCGTTCGGCAAGAAGGGTCGGCACGGTCTCAAGCGCGCCGCGTTCGTCACCGCGGCGTTGCTGCTGGACGGCCCGGCCGACGCCGCACAGGTGGTGCAACGGGTATCCGATGCGACCGGCGGTGCGTTCACCCCTCCCCAGGACATCGCCGAGCTTGCGATCGGGGTCCTCGCCGGTCGCGGCGTCGTCACCGTCGACGGCGGTGTGGCGACGCTGACCGAGCTCGGCCGAAACCTGTTGGCCTGGCGCGGGGTCAGCAGCGAGACCGCGCACGCCTTCTTGGGCCGGGCGGCCAAGTTCGGTGACGTGGTGAAGATCCGCAAGGAGCTCTTCGAGATCGCCGGCCTGGCCCGCACCATCGCCTGGACGGGCACCGACGAGCAGAAGCAGCAGCTCGCCGAGACCCGCACCAAGGTGCTCGAGGCGTTGACCGACGCGCGCAAGGCGCTGCACCGCGTGCTCGGCGAGGACTAGCGCGGCGGCGCCGGCTAGCGGGACGTGGGTTCGCTGAGCCTGACCAGGGTCTTGCCGACGTTGACGCCGGTGAACAGGCCGTTGAGGGCATCGACGCACGACTCGATGCCCTCAAAGATGGTCTGCCGGTGGTGAAGTCGGCCCTCGGCCTCCCACTGGCGTAGCGCGGCGAACGCCTCGTCGAAGCGGCCCCACTGATCGAGCGCGTTGAACCCCTGCATCAACGCGGTCTTGGACAACAGGTTCACGTAGTTGGCCGGCCCGGGGTGGTCTCCGGTCAGGTAGCTGGAGATGACGCCGCACAGGACGACGCGCGCGTGCGAGGCCAGCCTGCCCAGCACGGCGTTGAGGATGGGCCCGCCCACATTGTCGAAGTAGACGTCGACGCGTTGCGGGCAATGCCTTTTCAGCGCCGCCGCGACGTCGTCGTTCTTGTAGTCGATGCACGCGTCGAAGCCGAAGTCCTCCACCACCGCCCGGCATTTCTCCGGACCGCCGGCGATCCCCACCACCCGGGCGCCGGCGATCTTGGCGATCTGCCCGGCGACCGATCCGGTGGCACCCGCGGCCGCCGACACCACCACCGTTTCCCCGGGCTGCGGCCGGCCGATATCGGTCATGCCGAAATAGGCGGTGGCGCCGGTCGGCCCGTAGACCGACATGATCGCCAGCTGGTCGTCCTCCCCCGGGATCGGCGTGCTGAACAGGTCGTCGCGGATGAGCGCGTATTCCTGGAAACCGGTCAGGGTGGTGACGACGTCACCGACGGCGTAGGCGTCGCACCGCGAGGCGACCACCTCGCCGATCCCGGCCGCCCGGATGACCTCGCCCAACTGCACAGGCGGAAGGTAGCTGGGCTGGTCGTCGAGCCAGGTGCGCGCGGCGGCGTCGATGCCGACGTACGTGGTGCGCAACAGTGCCTCGCCGTCGGCGGGCTCGGGCGCCGGCGTGGTGACCAGTTCCGTGTCCTCCGGCTGGACCAGCCCGGACGGGCGACGACGAAGCAGGACCTGGCGATTCGGCACATCGGGCACGATCGTAAAAACTACCGAACCGGCCGTAAACGCAGAAGCGAATGGCATATTCATTCCATGGCAGCAAACGAAGACCCGGAAGACCGGATCCGGGAACTCGAGCGCCCGCTCGCCGAGGCGGCGCGGGCGTCCGAGCAGGGCAGCGCGCAGCCCGCCGGCCAAAACTATCCCC
>NZ_LZLL01000254.1:0-7641 GCF_001669335.1 Mycobacterium sp. 1245852.3
CGCCAAGCTCTCACCGTCGCGGGCAGCGGCTGCTCGGCCGCCATCGACGCCGAACGCTGGCTCGCCGACCACGAAGAAACCGACGTGGATGCGTCCGTCACGCCGGCGATCGGTCGAGAGCCGTTGCGTAGCTGAGGTTTTCAGGCCGAGGTTGTCAACCCCGCGACGTGAGATGGGCGGTGACGACCGGCGTCACCCGCGCGATCAGTTCGTCCACCGGGGCGGACGCGATCGGCTCGACCTGAAGGACATGGCGCAGGTAGGCGATGCCCAGCAGTTGGGCCATGGCCAGGTCGATGCGCAGTTCGGTGTCCGCCCCGGCCAGCAGCTTGGCCATCTCCGGGTACAGCTGACCCTGAATGAACTGGCGCACCAGCGTGGCCGACTCTTCGTGGGTGGCCGCACCCCGCAGGATCGCCAGTAGGGAAGCGCGGGAGTCCGGCTGCTCCCATGCCGCGAAGAACACCCGCGTCAGGCGCTCACCGATTTGCTTTCGATCGCCGCCAGCGATGCGTTCGCTGATTTCGGCCGGATCGAACGGCCAGCCCAAGGTGGACCGGAACAGCTCGGCCTTGCTACCGAAATAGTGCCGGATCAGCGCCGGGTCGACGCCCGCGCCGGCGGCGATGTCGCGGACCGAGGTCTTGTCGTAGCCCGAATCGGCGAACAGCCGTCGGGCGGTCGCCACGATGTCGTTGCGGGTGTCCGGGTTGCCCGGGCGTCGTCCGATGGGGGGCACAGTTTAGAAATTCTACAGTCGTTGACTTCCGGGCGGCCGGGTTTTAGCCTTGGTGTAGAAATTCTCCACGTGAGGAGTTACGGAGATGCCAGCACCACGATGGGTCGCCCGGTTCAACAAGGTCGGCCTCAACCGATTCACCAAGTACATCGCTCCGTGGGCGCCGGGATGGGGAGTCGTCGTCCATCGCGGGCGCAAATCGGGACGCACCTTTCGGACCCCGCTGTGGGTCTTTCGCCGCCACAACGGATTTGTGATCGCGCTGACCTACGGTCCCGAAACGGATTGGGTGCGCAACGTGCTCGCCGCGGGGGGCTGTGAACTGGAGACCAGGCGGCGGCGCTACCAGCTGGGCGCGCCGGTCGTGTTCCGCGACGCGAACGCGACCGACATGCCGGCGTTCATCCGCTTCATGCTGCGTAGGGTGATCAAGGCGCCGGAGTTCCTCCGGCTCGATATCGTGAGCCAATTGGCAACGGCGCGTTGACTACTCGCTACCCGATGCGAACGCGACATCGGGGTTGAGGATGCCGGCCGGGTCGAAGCTCGCCTTGATGCGGCGCATCAGGTCGACCTTGACCGGGTCCTCGAGCTCGACGAAGTAGGGGGCTTTGGCGCGGCCCAGGCCGTGTTCGCCGGAGATCGCGCCGCCCAATTCCATTGCCAGCGCGAAGATGTCGGTCAGCAGCTGCTTTCGGATCGCCGGGTCGGGGCAGAAGATGGCCAGGTGCACGTTGCCGTCACCGGCGTGCCCGCAGCCCGCCGCGGCAGCGCCGGCCGCCGCCGCCAGACCGCGCGCGCCGGACAAGAACTTCGGCATGGCTCCGCGCGGCACGACGGTATCGATCAGGTCGTCGGCGTTGAGCGCCTTGAGCGTCCAGAACGCCTTTTCGCGCGCCTCGATCAGCTTGCGCGCCGACCCGCCCTCGAGCACGTAGGCGTCTACCGCGCCCAGCTCGGCGAGCAGCTCACCCGTCGTCTCGACGTCCTCGTCCAGCCGGTCGGCGGTCCGATTCTCAAGCGCCACAACCAGATACGCTTGACAGCTGTCCCGCACGGCGTCGGGCACGCCCAGTTCGAGATTCTGGGTATGTACCAGCGCGGCCATCGTGACGCTGTCGATGTACTCCAGGATGTAGGGCGCCAGGCCGCTGGCGAGGATCTTGGGCACCGCCTCCATCACCTGATCAAAGTCGGCGAACGGCGCGAGCACGGTGGCGGCGTGGTCGAGGCGCGGATGCAACTTGACGGTCACCTCGGTGGCCAGGGCCAGGGTGCCCTCGGAGCCGACGATGAGCTGGGTCAGGTCGTAGCCGGTGGAGACCTTGGCGATCTTGCCGCCGGTACGGATGAGCTCGCCGGTCGGCAGCGCCGCCTGCAGCCCGAGCACGTTGTGGCGGGCGATGCCGTACTTGACCGCGCGCATGCCGCCGGCGTTGGTGCCGACGTTGCCGCCGACGCTGGAGGACAGCTCGCCCGGGTGCACCATGTACCGCAGCCCGGTGCCGGCCGTCGCGTCGTCCAGCTCGGTCAGCGTCACGCCGGGCTGCACGACCGCGACCTGGTTGGTGCCGTCGACCTCCAGCACGGCGTTCATGCGCTCGAAGGAGATCAGCAATCCGTCCGCGCGGGGGATCGCCGCGCCCGACAGGCCCGTGCCCGAACCGCGGGCGGTCACCGGCACGCGGTTTTCCGACGCGGCCTTGAGTAATTGCGCGACCTCGTCGGCGGCCGCCGGCTTGGCCAGGTATGCGGGCTTCTGCGCCGGCTTGGTCAGCACCTCATCGTGCGCGTAGTCGTCGGAAATCACATCGCCCGTAAGCAGGTTGTGCTCGCCGACGATCCTCGCGAATTGCGCCGTCATGTCGGTCATCGAAGGCCTCACCTTCTTACGTGCCGGACAATTACTCACTGTATCGGTGGGATGCATGCGAGCAGAGACGCCGTTAGGGTGGGGCGGGCGCAGTTTTCCGCGAGGCCTCGTGTCGGTCTGGCCGGGTGATAATAGCCGCCGTCAGCGGTGTCTCGAAGTAGCGACACGCGTGAGGCTGCGCACGTTATGCCGACGCGCGATTCGGGAATCCGCGGCGTGGACTGTCTTGAAGGAGAAAGGATCGTTTGTTGACCTCCTCGTCCCGCGGTTCGCGGCTCGGTACCCGGTTCGGGCCGTACGAGCTGCGATCAGTGATCGGCACCGGGGCCATGGGCGAGGTCTACCGCGCGTACGACACGGTTAAGGACCGGATGGTCGCGCTCAAGCTGTTGCGCGGCGAGACGGCCGCGGACCCCGGTTTCCAGCAACGTCTTTGGCGCGAGTGCCGGAAGGTGACGCGGCTGCAGGAGCCCCATGTCATGCCGCTGCACGACTTCGGCGAGATCGACGGCGTGCCCTTCATCGACATGCACCTGGTCGACGACGGGGGCAGCCTCAAAGACCTGCTGCGTGAGCAGGGCGGGTTGGAGCCGTCGCGGGCCGCGTCGATCACCGCGCAGGTGGCCCGGGCCCTGGACGCCGCGCACGCCGCCGGGCTGGTGCACCTGGACGTCAAGCCCGAGAACATCCTGCTCACCCACGATCACTTCACCTACCTCGCGGACTTCGGCATCGCCCAGGCCGCCGGCGACGAGACGATTTCGCGGACCTACATGGCGCCCGAGCGATTCACCACCGGGCGGGTCGGGCCGCAGACCGACGTCTATTCGTTGACGTGCGTGCTCTACGAATGCCTCACCGGTCAGCCGCCGTTCGAGAGCGAGGACGCGGGGGAGCTGAAGCGCGCGCACATGCTGGCGCCGGCGCCGCGACCGAGCATCATGCGCCGCGGTGTCGGCCGCGATTACGACGACATCATCACCCGGGGCATGGCCAAACACGGCGCGGCGCGATTCGCATCTGCCGGTGAACTTGCCCGCGCCGCCAGTGACGCGGTGTTCGCGGCCTACGAGCAGCCGGTGGGTGTGGCCGCCGGGCGAAGCGGACCGCCTCCCAAGACACGCCCGCTGCCGACCGTCCCCCTGCCAGAACTTGACCAGCCCGCTGACAGCAGCCCCGAGCGGCCAGTCGCGTCCGGCCCGTCGTGGCGCTGGCCGGCGATCGGTCGCACTCCGGTGGTGGTGGCCGCGGTGACGGCGGTGCTGTTGATCGCCGGACTGGTCTTGTCGATGAATTTGGTTGGCGGTACTCATCACAACGGGTCGACGTCTGCGCCGCCTTTGACTGCACAGGCGGCGTCTCCGTCACCTACGGCGCCGCCGCCGTTGACGCCCACGCTGTCTCGCCCGGTGAAGGGCGCCGACGGTCTAGGGTTCGTCGGCGAGACGGCCCGCTGCGACCCGGGCAATCCGCCAGCCTTGGTGGTGCGGACCGCCAAGTCGCTGGCGGTGGTGTGCCAAAACCTCAGCGGCACTTATTATTACCGCGGAGAGCGGATTCGCGACGGCGCCCACATCGAGCTGTCCAATGCCGAGCGGGTCGAGGACGGCTTCGACGTGACCAACCCGGTCGACGGCGTCGTCTACGAGGTGCGTCCGAACCGGCTGCGGATCATCAGCTTCGGCCATGTCGATTCCTCGGAACCCGTGCTGCAGTACGCGACAGCGTCGTAACGCGCGCGGTGCTATTCGGATAATCCGAGGCTCCGGTGCCCCAAACGTCACATGCGTCACGGGTTTTCGGCCATGAAACGATTCCCAAACGCGCTAGCGGATGTGCTAGCGCGAAGGCGGCGCAAGGGTGGTCACGCCGCCTTCGCCGGCGCCGCCGCGGGGCGCAGCATTCGCCCGCTCATAAGCGCCGACAACCATCCGGGCGCGAGCCGTCCGCCCGTCGCCATCACCCGGTAGCGCCAGCCGGGCACGACCACCGCGCGGCCGCGGTCGAGACCGCGCAACCCGGCGGCCACCACCGGACCCGGTTCGGCGAGGTGGCGGTAGATCGCGGTGTGCGAGACGTCCGACCCGAGCGCGTCGACGAATCCCGTCTGGGTGGGTCCGGGGCACAGCGCGGTCACGGTGACACCGGAGCCGCGGGTCTCGGCCCACAACGCCTGGCTCAGCGACAGAACGAAGGCTTTCGAGGCGCCGTAGGTGGCCTGATAGGTGCCGGGCTGAAAGGCGATGGTAGAGGCGACATTCAAGATGCCGCCGCGGCCGCGAGCCAGCATCCCGGGCAGGACCGCGTGGGTCAGGCGGACCGGCGCGTCGACGTTGACCGCCACCAGTTCGAGTTCGCGGCCGGCGTCGATTTCGGCGAACGGGCCGTAGGTGCCGAAGCCCGCGTTGTTGACGAGCACGTCGATCGCCCGTCCGTCCAGGCGGGCGATCAGATCCTCGACACCGGCGTCGGTGCCAAGGTCGCCGACGACCAGTTGAACCTCGGTGCCCTGCCCCAACCGTTGCTTGACGGCCTCGAGCCTGGCCCGGTCCCGTCCGGCCAACACCAGCGAGAAACCCCGCTGCGCCAGCTGGTCGGCGAAGATCGCGCCCAGCCCTGAGCTGGCGCCGGTGACCACTGCCGTCTTCTTCATAGCTTCTCCTAGCGAATAGTGCTGGTGCTCAACGGCTTTGCTTGCCACGCGGTATCGATGCGGCGTGGCTGACGAATCCGATTCCCGCGCCGAGGATGGGCCAGATCGGCCAGAAGTAGGTTGCGTCGGTGGTCAAGGCGACCGCCGCCCAGACGGTCAGCACGATGACGCACATGGCGAGGTAAGCGGCGAGGTGCGCGCGCACTCCACGGCGCGCCGCGGCGATGCGGGCGGCGCGGCGGCGCGGGTCGTGGCGCCGAATGCGATCGAGCGGCAGGTCCGCGACGAGGTCGCGCAGTTCTTGGGCGGTGTGCGTCTGGAACACCGTCTGCAGCCGACGGTCGTACTCGTCCACCTGCAGGTATCCCTGGGCGAACGCCTGACCGAGCAGGGCGGCCGTCTTTTCCCGGTCGTGGGTGCCGGCGAGCGTCGATGTGGTTTCCAGCAGATTCGACATTTCGTCTCCTTGGTCGCCGATGTGAATAGCATTAACATAGACCTTAATGTTAATGTCGTCAACATGGCAGTGCAGCGGTCGGCCGTTCGGCGGCGTCAGAGCTATCACCACGGTGATCTGAAGCGGGCGCTGACGAGTGCCGCGCTATCGCTGGTGGCCGAGAAGGGGCCGAAGGGGTTCACCCTCACCGAGGCGGCGCGGCGCGCAGGCGTCAGCGCCGCGGCTCCGTACCGGCACTTCGCCGACAAGGCGGAGCTGCTGGCCGCCGTCGCCGAACAGGGATTCCAGCAGTTGCACGCCGACCTGGCCGCGGCCGCCGACCGCGCTTCCGATCCGAAGGAGCGGGTGGTCGAGCTCGGCCGCGCCTATGTGCGCTGGGCCATTGACCATCCGGATCACTATCAGGTGATGTTCGGGGCGGAGTCGCTGAAGGCCGAGCAGCCGAGCGTGGCGGTGGCCGGCGAGCAGGCGTTCGGCGACCTGCTCGACGCGATCACCAAGTGCCAGGAGGCCGGCATCGTCGGGGATCGGGATCCTCGGGAGGTGGCCGCGCCGTTGTGGTCGCTGGTGCACGGCATCGCCTCGCTGGCCATCGGCGGCCAACTGGGTGCGGTCGGGATCGTTCAGGCCCCCGACGACATCATCGCGGGCGTTGTGGCGCAAGTGCTTTGAGCGATTACCAGGGCCGATCTGTTTGGTGGCTTTGTCCCGGCGCGAACGTGACCGGGAGCGTGCCCAGGCCGGTCATGCTCGGGTTGCCCAGGTATTGGTGCACGTTTTCGACGTCGACTGCGTAGTCGGGGATACGGTCGAGGACGGCCTTGACCATCACGCTCGACATCAGCCGGGCCAGGTGCGACCCGATGCAGCGATGCGGACCCAGCCCGAAGGCGACGTGGCGGTTGGGAGCGCGGTCGAGAATGATCTCGTCGGGGCGGTCGAATTCGTTTTCGTCGTGGTTGGCCGACAGCCAGCTGATGACGACGCGGTCGTTCTTGCGGAGGCGTTGTCCGGCGAGCACGACGTCGTGAGTGACTGTGCGGCTGAGGGTTTGGTTGACGGAGAAGTAGCGCAGGAATTCGTCGGTGGCGGTGCGGTGGAGCTCCGGGTGGTCGATGAGTTGCTGGCGGAGGTCGGGGTGGGTGCCCAGGTGCAGCAGGGTCAGCGCGGTCTGGGAAGTGGTGGTGTCGACGCCGCCGCCGATCAGGTTCCACAGGATGTTGAGCAGTTGTTCGTCGGTGAGGCGCCGGCCGTCGAACTCGAATTGAATGAGGAAGCTGGTCAGGTCTTCTCGGGCGTCGGCTCGTCTTGCGGCGGCGAACTCGAGGACCTCTTGCATCATGGCGGGCACCTTGGCGATCGCTTTCGCGTACTCTTCGCTGTCTTGGGAGACGGCCATGACGGAGTGAAAGAGGTTGGCGTACAAGTGCCAATTGTCGTACGGCAGGCCCATCAGCTTCATGGTCAGGATGGCTGGGACCGGGCTGGCGTAGTCGCGCACCAGGTCCATGTGCCCTTCGGTGATTTGTTGGTCGAGGAACCAGTGCGCCGATTGCTCCATGAACGGCTTGAGTTTCTCGACGGCGCCGGGGGAGAAGAACGGCGCCAGCGCGTGCCGTAGCGCTTGGTGGTAGGGGCCGTCGACCTCGCCGATGCCCAGGGCGGGCTGGCCGTCGGGGCGGGGGACGCCCATCTCGCCTTGATAGTCGACGCCGTCTGCGGCGTGGGGTTCGTACTTGTGGGCGAAAGTGCTGCCGTTGCGGGCGGTTTGGCTTACGGCGTCATAGCTGCTGAGGAACCAGAACCCGCCGTAGTTCTCGTTCCACGCCACGGGACATCGCTGCCGCAGGTCGGCGTTGACGGCCAGCTCGTTGAGGTTGAAAGCGTCGGAATGATGGTCGAAGTCAACGATCACGCCG
>NZ_LZLL01000255.1:0-4575 GCF_001669335.1 Mycobacterium sp. 1245852.3
GCCACCACGTGCTTTCCGAAAGCCCCGTCACCAGTTCTGCCGCCAGTCCTGCCAGTTCAGCCGTGGTCGCCCCCACCGCTGCCGGCGGCACCGCTGGAGGAGTCCGATTCTGGTTGGATGCGACCGGGCTCGCGGTTGTTGCTCGAGCCGCCGCGGCCGCCGGGCGCCAGGTTGCCCTTCAGCGCAGCCAGATCCGCGGACTTCGAAAGCCAGCCTCGACCGGACCCGCCGCCGTTGGCTGCGCCGCCGAGTTTGGCGGCCATGGTGTCGCGGCTGCGGTCGAACATGCGCCGCAGCGGCCCGAAGAACGCGAACCCGAACGCCAGCACCAGCGTGGTCAGAAAGATCGACTGGATGGCGTTGTTCGATTCCTTGAAGACCTGGTCGAGGATCACGTTGTAGCCGCCGAAGGCCGCGGTGTAGATGACCATCGCCGCGAACGCCATCGCGCAGTCCAGCAGGGTTTTCCACGCGAACATCTGCGGCCCGCCCGGTATCACGCCGATGGCGAATGCCGGCGGGGCCAGCGCGGCATACAGCATGGCTTGGACCGCCGCGCGCACCACGTGCCACACGAAGTAGCAGGCGAAGGCGACAAGAATGGCGGCGAGAAAACCGCAGATAGACAGCGGCACCAGGAAGGCGGCGGGGTTACCCATAGACCGGTCGTGCATTTGGTCGCCTTTTTTGGAGTCACACCCTTGAATGTCGTCTTTGAGTTTGTCGCCGTGCTGGTCTTTGATTCCTTTCGACCAGGCTTCTTTGCACTTACGGGAAATTGAGTCGCTGGCTTGCCCGAAATTGATCATCTGGGTGGGTGAACGCAGAAACCTATCGGCCAAACGTGACACCATGTCGTCGACGTTGGCCTTGCCGCCTTGGTCGCTCATGTGTCCGTCAGACACCGACGAAGCGATCTGCAAACCGGTGTCACGCCCTTTGGCCAACAGCCCATCCGGGCCGACGAGTTCGGCCAGCGGGTTAGCGAAAATCGTTGCGGCAATACCGATCATCACCATCGCCATAGCGATGTTGGACACTGCTTTGGCGGTCCGCCCGGCCAGCACCGTACAGACGGCGATGATCGCCAGGACCGCCAGGGCGGTGGCGGCCAACCCAAACCGGTCCATCGCCGTATCCACGCCGTGACCGATCGTCTGAAACGGCCCGGTGAACAATTTCAGCCACGAAAAGTCAAGCACGAATTTGATCAGCCACAAGGCGGTCGTTGTGACGCACAGATACACCTCGTAGACAACAGAATCGACGTAGGAAAAGATCTTGGCTGTGGGATCGTCCCAGCCGCCCTGATTGAGGGTGAGTGTGTATTTGGCGACCGGCACATTGTCGGAGTCCTTGATTCCCATCCAGGAAATCAGCACGTCCCCACTGCCGTTGTCGGCGCCGGTACCGGGATCCGCGACGGCGCGGGCGGCCCCGATGACGAGCAGCGTGAATCCGATCAGCACCGCCGTGGTCGCGACGCGGTGGCGCCCATACCACCGCAGCACGACCGCGGGAGTCCAGGCTCGAATCCAGTGAGCCCAGCGCGCCAGCCGATCGGCGTCGACGAGCACCAGGCCGCCGTTGTTGGGCCGATGGTCCCTCACATGAACCTCCCTGGTTAGGCGACTTGGCTGTGGTCGGGGGGAGTGGTGCTCATCGCTTCGCGCCGCAGCGGCGAGGAGGGTCCGAGCACCTTGATGCGACCGATCGCGCCGCGGGCGTCGCGCATGTAGCCCTCGCCCTCGCGGCCGCGCACCACCTTGCCGTCGGCGCCTTTCGGTGAGGTGTTGGTCGTCAAGTCACGCACGATGTGCGGGTTCTTGTCCGGGTCGATTCCCAGCCATTTCAGTGACCGCCTGGCCAGAGTTTCGTCACGGTGGCGCATGACGATCCGCATCGGTATCAGGTCCAATGCGGTGCCCGCGGGATAGTCGTTGACCGGGTCGTGGCTGCCCAGAATCAACGAGATGTTGTCCTTGCGGCCGTCGCGCGCCAGCCGCGCGGTACGGGCCAAACCGGTGGAGGTGGAGGTCACGTGGTAGGCCTCATCCAGGGCCACCGCCGCCGGCCGCGCTTTGTTGAGCTGGAATGCTTGGCGACCCAACTCCATCGACAGCCCATAGATAGCGCGGCCGAACACCTTGCTCGGGCTCAGCGCCTCACGGCCCGCCACTTCCTCACCGGTGGGCACCTCGACCCTGTTGGTGCGGATCACAATGCCTTCGGTGTTGAGATCCAACGAGGGCAGATTCGGATCGAACAGCGCTGCGGCGTACCGCCGGCCCGACCAGTAGGCCAGGTGGCGGTGCAGCTCATCCCATCCCGAGGGCAGCGGCTTGCCGTCCGCCAACTTGCCCATGTCAGCCCCGCGCTGCAGCACGGCGAGCAGGTCCGGGATCGAGCGCACACCCCATTCCGGGCGCAGCACCTCACCCAGTGTCATTCCCATCGGGGAGTTCGCTTCGCACTCGAACAGCGGCGTGAGTAGTTCGACGGCGGAGTCGACCCCAATCTCGGCCTGGAAGGTGCGCAGCGGATCCATCGACCATTGCGGCCGCATCAGGTCGATGATCGCGTGGCTACCAAGGGTGGCCGCCGGGCGCGCGTACTCCCCGGAGTCGGTGCGGTCGATCGCCAAAAATTGGCCACCGATGTCGACCAAATGGAACAGCATGTACATGATCAGCCAGGTCTTGCCCGCACCCAGCTCACCCGCGATCGCGATCGCCGAGGACGCGTCTTTGAGCGGCTCGCGCCACCACTCCAAGTGCACCGGCTGATTGCGCCGGCCCGACAAATTCAGCGCGATGATCGGCCCCTGCGCATCACCGACGGCATTGGTCGCGAACGGCACGCTGGCGGCCTGGTACTCACTGATGGTGACGTGGGAAAAGTCGGCAACGACACGCAGGTTGGCGCCGCCGGGGTTCATCGCCGACCACAGCTCGCGTTGTCCGCCCAGCGGGGCGACCACCTTGATTCGGTTGCGTTCGAAGGCCTGCACCAGTTTGAGCGCCCCGTCTTCACACTGGGCGCGCGAGCTGCCGGCGATGGCGAAGATCGGGCACATCGACACCTCGATCTCGTCGTCGTTGGTTTCCAACAGCGCGTTGTATTCGCCAAGATCGAGCGCCTGCTGCGACAGCATGTCTTGGGCGAAGGACACCTCGGAGTCGCGCTCACCGACTTGCTCGTTGAGCCTGCGCAGGTTCTTGGTGTTCCGCGAGATCGCCTGCTCGCGGCTGGTCTTGCTGATCCGCGCTGCCCAGTCGACGTCGAATCCATCGACGCGGTCGGCGATGGTGAAAAACTCCGAGCCCGGAAACTGCAGCCCCTCCAGGGGAAGCGATTCGATCGCCAGCAGCGTCTGCCACGACGGGGCCGCGCCGATCCGCCCGGGCTGAGTGATCTTCACCAGCGGCGCAAAGCTGTCCGGCCGCCACCGCTTGCGGTCGTTACGCCGTTCACCTTCGTCGAATTCCGCCGCGGCGAACGCTCCGGCGGGGGAGGACACATTCGACGAAATCGAGGGCGGAAACACCTCGCGGCGCGTCCCACGTGCCAACGCATGGTTCCACAGCCACACCATCTGCGCTGCTGTCAGTGGCTCGAACGCAAACACCGAGGGAAGGCGCGCCACGATCGCGGCCGCTAACGCTGCCGCCTTTGCCATCTCGACGCGGTCGCGTTCAGCCGAGCGGCGCGCCATGCCACCCCAGCCGGTGAGATCGGATACGACGTCGGCATCGGTCACCGGAAACGACAGCACGAAAATCCGCTCGGCGGCGTGCACCGTGGACGAAAAGTACTCGTGCTTGCCCTCACATTCTTCGCGCCACATCGGACGCGCGCTGAGGTCTGTTCCGGCGATCGCGCGCGCCAGGATTTCGTCGGGGTTCATCGCCGCGATGACGCCTGCGATGACCGCGTTGTTCGGGAGTGCTCGGATCAGGTTTTTGTGGTGGATCAAGGTGTCGTATTTGCGTTCGTCGCTGGTGTATCCATACGCCAGTCCGGTGAGCCGGTAGTCGGCCCAAATTGCGCCGTCGCGCATGCGGCGCAGGTTGCCCATCACCGACATGGTGGGTTGCAGGTTCTGGTCGAGCTGGTGAGCCATCGGAAGCGTCCTTACGAGGGGTGTTTGAGCGGTGATCAGGTGAACAGTTCTGCTGCCGTGCTGTGCGGCTGGTCGAACAGGTCGTCCCACCCGGAATCGGTGACCGTTCGGGCGGGCGCAAGCGGACGCGTCTCGGCGCGATGCGAGAGGGTCGCCGCGTCGATTTCGTCGAGAATGGTGATGGTCGGGCGCACCGTAGACACCGCGTCGACTCGCCGCTGTTCGCCGCTGCTGCTGCTGGCGGGACTGGTGTACAGGCGGTAGATACGGTGCACCCGAGTGCTGAATTTGACCGGGGAGTACGGCATGCGCCGCATCACCCCAACCGCGGCGACCGTGGAGACCACTCCCACCGCACCGGTCAACAGCGGCTCATCGAACCGGGGCAGCGCGAACAGCGTGATCAGCAACCCACCGACAAGCGCAATCAGCTCGGGGATCGGGAAGGGCGC
>NZ_LZLL01000256.1:0-9195 GCF_001669335.1 Mycobacterium sp. 1245852.3
GTGTAGCCGACCATCCAGGCGTCCTTGTTGGAGCTGGTGTCGCCGAGCTGGGTGGACCCGGCGGTCCCGGCGGCCGACCCCTCCCGCCGTGGCGCGACTGGGCCTGGACCGAGCAGATCAACTGGCTGTGGGTGCGGCGCGGGGCCTACCTGTGCGCGGCGGTACTGGTGCTCTTGCCGATCGTCACGTTCGCGATGGCGTACTTCATCGTCGACATTCCCAAGCCGGGTGACCTTCGTACCAACCAGGTTTCGACCATCCTGGCCAGCGACGGCTCGGAGATCGCCAAGATCATTCCGCCCGAAGGCAATCGGGTCGACGTCAACATCAGCCAAGTTCCGGTGCATGTGCGCCAGGCGGTGATCGCCGCCGAGGACCGCAACTTCTACTCGAACCCGGGGTTCGATTTCGCCGGTTTCGTGCGCGCGGTGAACAACAACCTCTTCGGCAGCGGCGACCTGCAGGGCGGGTCGACCATCACCCAGCAGTACGTGAAGAACGCGCTGGTGGGTTCGGCTCAGCACGGGGTCAGCGGCCTGATGCGCAAGGCCAAGGAATTGGTCATCGCCACCAAGATGTCCGGGGAGTGGTCGAAAGACGATGTCCTGCAGGCCTATCTGAACATCATCTACTTCGGCCGGGGCGCCTACGGAATTTCGGCCGCCGCCAAGGCCTACTTCAACAAACCCGTCGAGCAGCTCACGGTCTCCGAGGGCGCGCTGCTGGCCGCGCTCATCCGGCGGCCGTCCACGCTCGACCCGGCGGTCGATCCGCAGGGCGCCCGGGCCCGCTGGGCGTGGGTGCTCGACGGCATGGTGGAAACCAAGGCACTGTCGTCCAATGACCGTTCCGCGCAGGTGTTCCCGCCGACCGTGCCGCCGGATCAGGCGCGCGCGCAGAACCAGACGACCGGACCCAACGGGCTGATCGAGCGTCAGGTGACCAAAGAGCTGATGGAGCTGTTCAACATCGACGAGCGGACCCTGAACACCCAGGGCCTGCAGGTCACCACCACCATCGATCCGAAGGCCCAGCAGGCCGCGGAGAAGGCGGTGTCGAAATACCTCGACGGCCAGGATCCCGATATGCGTTCGGCCGCGGTCTCGGTGGACCCGCACGACGGTGCCATCCGTGCGTACCTCGGCGGCACCGACGCCAACGGGTTCGACTTCGCTCAGGCCGGGCTGCAGACGGGATCGTCGTTCAAGGTGTTCGCGCTGGTGGCCGCGCTCGAGCAGGGCATCGGGCTGGGCTATCAGGTCGACAGTTCGCCGCTGACGGTCGATGGCATCAAGATCACCAACGTCGAGGGCGAGAGCTGCGGGACCTGTAACCTCGCCCAGGCGCTGAAGATGTCGTTGAACACGTCCTACTACCGGCTGATGCTCAAGCTCAAGGGCGGGCCGCAGGCCGTCGCCGACGCCGCGCACCAGGCCGGCGTCGCGACCAGCTTCCCCGGCGTGGACCACACCCTGTCCGAGGACGGCAAGGGCGGCCCACCGAACAACGGGATCGTGCTGGGCCAGTACCAAACCCGGGTGTTCGACATGGCCTCGGCCTATGCCACGCTCGCGGCCTCCGGGGTGTATCACCGCCCGCACTTCGTGCAGAAGGTCGTCAACTCCGACGGCCAGGTCCTCTTCGACGCCGCCAACTCCGACAACAAGGACGAGCAGCGAATCCCCAAGGCCGTCGCCGACAACGTCACCGCGGCCATGGCGCCGATCGCCGCCTATTCCCGCGGCCACGCCCTGGCCGGCGGTAGGCCCTCGGCCGCCAAGACCGGCACCACCCAGCTCGGCGACACCAGCTCCAACAAGGACGCCTGGATGGTCGGCTACACACCGTCGCTGTCAACCGCGGTGTGGGTGGGCACGGCCAAGGGCGACAGTCCGCTGGTAACCGCCTCGGGCGCACCGGTTTACGGCTCGGGGCTGCCGTCGGACATCTGGAAGGCCACCATGGACGGCGCCCTCAAGGGCACCTCCAACGAGTCCTTCCCCAAGCCGACCGAGATCGGCGGCTACGCCGGTGTGCCCGTCGCGCCGCCCCCACCCCCGCCGCCGTCGGAGACCGTCATTCAGCCCACCATCGAAGTGGCGCCCGGCATCACCATCCCGGTCGGCCCGCCCACGACGATCACTGCGGCGCCACCAGCACCCGGCGGTGGCCCGCCGGGTGGTCCCGAGCCGGGCGGTCCGGCCGGGGGCCCGTTTGGTGGCGCGCCGTTTGGTGGCGCGCCGGGTGGCGGCGTCCCGCCGGGTGGACCCCAAGCACCCGCGCCGCCACCGTGACCGACGCCGCGGAGCACGGCGCCACCAGTTCACCGCAGCGGCTGGCCGCGGATCTGCGCAGCGCCGACAACCGAGATTGCCCGAGTCGCAACGATTTCCTGGGCGCCGCACTCGCCGACGTCGTCGGTGGCCCGGTGGGCCGGCACGCGCTGATCGGCCGCTCCCGGCTGATGACCCCGCTGCGGGTGATGTTCCTGATCGCGCTGGTCTTCTTGGCGTTGGGTTGGTCGACGAAGGCCGCGTGTCTGCAAAGCACCGGTACCGGCACCGCCGATCAGCGGGTGGCCAACTGGGACAACCAACGCGCCTACTACGAGTTGTGCTACTCCGACACCGTGCCGCTCTACGGCGCAGAGTTGCTGAGCCAGGGCAAGTTTCCGTACAAGTCGAGCTGGGTCGAGACCGACTCCACCGGCGCCCAGCAGATCCGTTACGACGGCCGGCCTGCGGTGCGCTACATGGAGTATCCGGTGCTGACCGGGATCTATCAGTACGTGTCGATGGCCCTGGCCAAGACCTACACGGCGTTGAGCAAACTCGCCCCGCTGCCGGTGGTCGCCGAGGTGGTGATGTTCTTCAACATCGCCGCGTTCGGGCTGGCGCTGGCCTGGCTGGCCACCGTCTGGGCGAGCGCGGGCCTGGCCGGGCGCCGGATCTGGGATGCCGCCTTGGTGGCGGGTTCGCCCACCCTGATTTTTCAGATCTTCACCAATTTCGACGCGCTGGCAACAGCATTCGCGATGGCCGGCCTGCTGGCGTGGGCGCGTCGAAAGCCGGTGCTGGCGGGCGTACTGATCGGATTGGGCGCCGCGGCCAAGCTGTACCCGTTGCTGTTTTTGGGCCCCATGCTGCTGCTGGGAATCCGGACCGGACGGCTGCGCGCGTGGGTCCGTACCGCCGTGTCGGCCGGGGTGACCTGGCTGTTGGTGAATCTGCCGGTGCTGGTGTTCTTTCCGCGCGGGTGGTCGGAGTTCTTCCGGCTCAACACGCGGCGCGGCGACGACATGGACTCGTTGTACAACGTCATCAAGTCGTTCACCGGGTGGCGGGGGTTCGATCCCAAACTCGGATTCTGGCAGCCGCCGACGGTGCTCAACAGCGTGGTCGCCGTGCTGTTCGTGGCCTGTTGTGCGGCAATCGCATTCGTCGTGTTGACCGCCCCGCAACGGCCACGGGTGGCGCAGCTGGCGTTTTTGGTGGTCGCGGCGTTCCTGCTGACCAACAAGGTGTGGAGCCCGCAGTTCTCGCTGTGGCTGGTGCCGCTGGCGGTGCTCGCCCTGCCGCATCGCCGGCTGCTGCTGGCGTGGATGACCGTCGATGCGCTGGTGTGGGTGCCGCGGATGTATTACCTGTACGGCAACCCCAATCGTTCCCTGCCCGAACAGTTCTTCACTACCACCGTGCTGCTCCGCGATATTGCGGTTATCGTGTTGTGCGCGTTAGTAATTCGTCAGATCTACCGGCCCGGTGAGGATTTGGTGCGGTGGGGCGGGCGGGTGGACGATCCCGCGGGCGGACCGTTCGACCGCGCACCCGACGACCCGCCCGGTTGGTTGCCCGACTGGCTGCGGCCGCCGGGGTCGCGCCGCTCGGCCGTCCCGGCAGCCGAGCACGCCGACGAGCAGGCCCCAGTGGCGAGCGGGGCGCCGTGACCCGCGCCGACGACGACGATCCCGGCGCAGCCGGGGTCGAAGGAGTGGCGCCATGACGCAGGTTGCCATCCCCATCTTCCCGCGATTCACCGCTCTCGACGCGGTCGGTCCATACGAAGTGCTGCAACGCATCCCGTCCATCGACGTCGTGTTCGTCGGGCACCACCGCGGTGAGGTGCGGACCGAGAACGGCATGCTCGGTGTCAGCTGCGACGCCACCTTCGACGACGTGGACGCACCCGACGTGGTGGTGTTCCCCGGCGGCATCGGCACCCGACAGCTCATCCACGACGAGACCATCCGGACCTGGCTGCAAGCGGTACACCCCAACACCCGGTTCACCACCTCGGTGTGCACCGGTGCCCTGCTGCTCGCTGCGGCCGGCCTGCTGGACGGGCTCACGGCCACCACGCATTGGCGGGCCGCCGACCTCCTCAACGGCTTGGGCGCCCGCTACGTGCCGCAACGAGTCGTTGAACACCTGCCGCAGCGGATCATCACCGCCGCGGGGGTCTCCTCCGGCATCGACATGGCGCTACGTCTGGTGGAACTGGTCGTCGATCGCGAGGCCGCACGGGCCGCTCAGCTGCTGATCGAATACGACCCGCAGCCGCCGTTCGACTCGGGCGCGCTCGCCAAGGCCGACCCCGCGACGGTGGCCAGGGCCGACGAATACTTGGCCGCCCGGCGATAGCGGGTTGCCCGACTGTCCGGATTTTTCTGGTCAGCCCCGTATCCGGTAGCCTGATGCGGTTGCCGACGCAGGCGACCCTCCTGCCACGGATCGTCCGTGGCCGCTTGAGACCAGAGGAGGTGGTGAGGTTTCCATGCGTCCATACGAAATCATGGTCATTCTTGACCCCACGCTCGACGAGCGCACCGTTGCCCCGTCCTTAGAGACGTTCCTCAACGTCGTCCGCAAGGATGGTGGATCCGTCGACAAGGTCGACATCTGGGGCCGCCGCCGGCTGGCCTACGAGATCGCCAAGCACGCCGAAGGCATCTACGTCGTCGTCGACCTGAAGGCCGAGCCGGCGACGGTATCCGAGCTCGACCGCCAGCTGAGCCTCAACGAGTCGGTACTGCGCACCAAGGTGATGCGCACCGACAAGCACTAACAGCAGTGGTCGCGTCGTGGGCCCACCGTCGGTGGACTTGCGTAGGCTCAGCGAGGACCACCGTCGCGGAAGCGAGTAGCAGGGCGGAACGAGGAGGAACTTGTGGCTGGTGACACCACTATCACCGTTGTCGGAAACCTGACCGCCGACCCCGAATTGCGGTTCACGCCGTCGGGTGCCGCCGTCGCCAACTTCACGGTGGCGTCGACCCCCCGGATCTATGACCGGCAGAGCGGGGAATGGAAAGACGGTGAGGCGCTGTTCCTGCGATGCAACATCTGGCGGGAAGCCGCCGAGAATGTCGCGGAAAGCCTGACGCGTGGTGCCCGGGTGATCGTCACGGGCCGGCTCAAGCAACGCTCTTTCGAGACCCGTGAGGGCGAGAAGCGCACCGTCGTCGAGGTGGAGGTCGACGAGATCGGCCCCTCGCTGCGGTACGCCACGGCCAAGGTCAATAAGGCCAGCCGCAGCGGTGGTGGCGGCGGCGGCTTCGGCGGTGGTGGCGGCGGCGGATCACGCCAGCAGTCGGCGCCGGCGAGCAGCGCTCCCGCTGACGACCCGTGGGGCAGCGCGCCCGCATCGGGCTCGTTCGGTGGCGGAGACGACGAACCGCCCTTCTGATTCGAGAAACTTCAGTAATAGAGAACGGAAAGAAAAACAGACATGGCCAAGTCCAACAAGCGGCGGCCGGCTCCGGAAAAGCCGGTCAAGGCACGCAAATGTGTCTTCTGCGCCAAGAAGGATCAAGCGATCGATTACAAGGACACCGCGCTGCTGCGTACCTACATCAGCGAACGCGGCAAGATCCGTGCGCGTCGCGTCACCGGCAACTGTGTGCAGCACCAGCGTGACATCGCCATCGCGGTGAAGAATGCCCGCGAGGTGGCGCTGCTGCCCTTCACCTCCTCGGCGCGATAGCCGCCGAGGGCCTACCGAAAGTACGAAACGATGAAGCTGATTCTGACGGCTGACGTCGACCATCTTGGTGCCGTCGGCGACACGGTCGAGGTCAAGGACGGTTACGGCCGCAACTTCCTGCTCCCGCGCGGCCTGGCCATCGTGGCCTCGCGTGGCGCGCAGAAGCAAGCCGACGATATCCGCCGCGCGCGGGAAACCAAGGCGGTGCGCGACCTCGGGCACGCCAACGAACTCAAGACGGCGATCGAGGCGCTCGGCCCGGTCTCGCTGCCGGTGAAGACCGCGGCCGATTCCGGCAAGCTGTTCGGCTCGGTGACCGCCAGCGATGTCGTCGCCGCCATCAAGAAGGCCGGCGGCCCCAACCTGGACAAGCGGATCGTGCGGCTGCCCAAGTCGCACATCAAGGCCGTCGGGACCCACCCGGTGGCGGTGCACCTGCACCCCGAGGTCGACGTGGAAGTCGCGCTCGAGGTCGTCGCGCAGAGCTAAGCACCCGACGTTTGCTCGTACCCGGCGGTGGCCATGATCGGCCGCCGCCGGGCTTCGTTGTGCTGCGGGCAGCGGCGCGCCCCTTGGTAGCCAGCGTCGCGGACGTGCTCCCTGGCGAACTATTTCTGGGGTGTATTCGGGCAGCGCGCTTTACCAGCCCGTAACGCTGGGAAAATGTGGCGGAAAGCCAACACGCCCGGGGCAGTAACCTGCGACGACACGCCGTAGAGATTCTTGTCCACACGAATTCAATGGCGTTGTATGGCCGGTATCTGCACCGATGTCCCAGCCCTTTGCATTAATCCACAGGTTTTCCACACCCCGCTCAACACAGGTGTCGACGGATATGCACACACGATGCACAGCTTCATAAACAGCACCCCCTTTGCGTCCTAGTCAGCAACGTTTAACGTCGTCCCGGCGCCGGGCGTGCGGGTGCCATGAGGCGCAATTGTCAGCACCTTGACTTACGCTCACGATCGATTATCGAATGTATGTTCGGGTGCGTGAATTCGGGGAGGAGGGAATCCGTGGCGGTCGTCGATGACTTGGCGTCGGGCAGGGATTCTTCGCCGCCTAGCGAAGACTTCGGGCGCCAGCCACCGCAGGACCTGGCGGCCGAGCAGGCGGTGCTGGGCGGCATGCTGCTGAGCAAGGACGCCATCGCCGACGTGCTCGAACGGCTACGGCCCGGCGACTTCTACCGCCCCGCCCACCAGAACGTCTACGACGCGATCTTGGACCTCTACGGCCGGGGCGAGCCGGCCGACGCGGTGACCGTCGCCGCGGAGCTGGACCGCCGCAACCTGCTGCGGCGGATCGGCGGGGCGCCGTATCTGCACACGCTGATCTCGACGGTACCGACAGCGGCCAACGCGAGTTACTACGCGACCATCGTGGCCGAGAAGGCGCTCCTGCGGCGGCTCGTGGAGGCGGGCACCCGGGTGGTGCAATACGGCTACGCGGGCGCCGAAGGAGCCGACGTGGCCGAGGTGGTCGACCGCGCACAGGCAGAGATCTATGAGGTCGCCGAGCGGCGGACGTCGGAGGATTTCGTTCCACTCGAGGATCTGCTGCAGCCGACGATGGACGAGATCGACGCCATCGCCTCCAACGGTGGCGTCGCGCGCGGCGTGCCGACCGGTTTCACCGAGCTCGACGAGGTGACCAACGGCCTGCATGCCGGGCAGATGATCATCGTGGCGGCTCGACCTGGAGTGGGCAAAAGCACCCTTGGATTGGATTTTCTGCGGTCGTGCTCGATCAAGCACCGCATGGCCAGCGTGATCTTCTCGCTGGAGATGAGCAAGTCCGAGATCGTCATGCGGCTGCTGTCAGCGGAGGCGAAGATCAAGCTCGCCGACATGCGGTCGGGCCGCATGAGCGACGAAGACTGGACGCGGCTGGCGCGGCGGATGAGCGAAATCAGCGAGGCGCCACTGTATATCGACGACTCGCCGAACCTGACGATGATGGAGATCCGGGCCAAGGCGCGCCGGCTGCGGCAGAAATCCGACCTGCGTCTGGTCGTGGTCGATTATCTGCAACTGATGTCGTCCGGCAAGAAGGTCGAGTCGCGGCAACTCGAGGTGTCCGAATTCTCGCGTCATCTCAAGCTTTTGGCCAAGGAACTCGAGGTGCCGGTCGTTGCGATCAGCCAGCTCAACCGCGGTCCCGAACAGCGCACAGACAAGAAGCCGATGTTGTCGGACCTTCGTGAGTCGGGATCGCTCGAGCAGGATGCGGACATGGTGATCCTGCTGAACCGGCCCGACGCGTTCGAGCGCGACGACCCGCGCGGGGGAGAGGCGGATTTCATTCTCGCCAAGCACCGCAACGGCCCCACCAAGACGGTGACCGTCGCGCACCAGCTGCACTTGTCGCGGTTCACCAACATGGCGCGGTAGGGGTAACGGGGTGCGCACAAACTGTTCGAAACCAAGGGTCGAAATCTACGCAGGCATCGAACGTCTGCACTAGCCAGCCATCGGCAAGAGTTTAGCCAGTTGGCTCGCCTGAAAGGGGCCCTTACTGCGTCCCCGGCCCTTGTGAGCGCGGGGCGACTGTCGCAAACCTCTTCAGGGTCCGGCAACCCGATGGCGGTGAGCCGAAAACAGTTCGCCGAACTCGGCGATGGCTGCTTGAGCCGCATCGTCATCGCGGTCGTGTTGAAGAGCAGGTGACGCCAGATACACCAATGCCCGCGCCAGCGCCAGCACCCCGACGTGGTGACGTTCCGCGACTCTGACCAATTCGGCTAACGCCTCGTCGAGGCTGCAGCCTAGCTTCGCAATCAGTACGCCTTTGGCGACATCAAAGATCCGCGCATCCGAATACTCACCGCAGTTCATCGCCGCTCACCTCACTACGCCAGCCCGCCCCAGGCGCGGGACTACCCCGGTGAGGGAGTCCTATTCGCGTGGTCTGGGAACGACGAGACACAGGTATGCGTCGATACAACCCACTCGAACCAAAGCCGCGTGGTCAGCGACCGAGCCCTTCCCCGCGCGCCCGCGGCCAGCCGTCGAGCGCGTCGCCGATGGGCGGGCCCATCTTGCCCGTGACGCCTATAGCTACCTGCACCTACCCCTGGTCGCCGGCATCATGCTGTTCGCTGTCGGAGCGCACGCCACCATCGAGCACGCCACTCACCGGCTGCCGTTGCTGTCCGCGATCGCACTGGCCGGCGGCATGGCACTGTTCTACTTCGCTGACGTCGCCTAC
>NZ_LZLL01000257.1:0-17078 GCF_001669335.1 Mycobacterium sp. 1245852.3
CCGGCACCGTCACCACCGCCACCACCGGCGGCGCCCCCGCCACCGCCGCCGCTCGTCGCCGTCGCACCCGACGGCCGGGAGATCCCGCCACGACGGCTCGACCCGGCTAACGGCGATCCCCTCGACAAGTTGCAGCAGGTGCTGCAGGATGCGGCCGGCGCCGCGCCGCCGGGGGAGTCGCCGTAAGGGTGTGTCAGTGTCGTGGCATGAACGAACCGTGTCCCTGCGGCAGCGGCGAAACCTATCCCGCGTGTTGCGGGCCCTTGCATGACGGTGAGTTGCAGGCCCGAACGGCCGAGGCGTTGATGCGCTCGAGGTATTCGGCATTTGCGCGCGGCCACGCCGACTACCTATTTCGCACCTGGCATCCGCGTACCCGGCCACCCGAGGTGACCGTCGACCCCAGCATCACCTGGACCGGCCTAGAGGTCAGCGACACCGTCGCGGGCGGGGCCGACGACAATGCCGGGGAGGTGGAATTCACCGCCCGCTACGAATCCGCCGGCCGCGCCGGCAGTCTGCATGAGCGCAGCCGCTTCGAGCGCCGCGCCGGCCGATGGTTCTATCTCGACGCCGTCGCGAAACGGTCTCTCTGATTTGGAGCGAGTGACGGGATTTGAACCCGTGTGTACGGCTTTGCAGGCCGCTGCCTAACCACTCAGCCACACCCGCACAGGTCGCAACGATGCCACCGCACGCGGCTGTTGCCCAGAGTTTGCCTCGGCGCGATCATTTCGTTGAGCCTGCCGCGGGCCAAGGACGCCCGCGAGCGTAAGTCCACTGCGAAAAACCAAGCCAGTTTCCGTCGTGTGCTTACGCTCGCGCTAGCGCCCGCCCTGCCTGCGCGGCCGTCCGCGCTCGCGCCTGCCGCAGCGGTCTGTCAGGCGTTTTGCTCCAAGTGTTCGGCGGTCGTTGAGCTACGACGGGCTTCCTGCGGATAAACTTGCGGTGTCGGAGTTTTAGGTGGTGGCGTGAAAGTCGTTGGTGCGCAATGATCGAGTCTGGTGGCGACGCCGATCTGGCCGCGCTGGAAGTCATGCGGTCCGACGAGGATGCAGCCGCGGGTTTTCGGGACTGGCTGGCCGCCGCACAGCGGGCCGGTCAAAGAGTGCTGAGGGAGCCAGACGGCACATACGTGCTATGGCGGCGCGACGACGTCCTCGCCGCCATACGCGATGGCGAGACTTTCGCCAGCCGCCAGGGCGAACTGATGCCCGGCAACCCGCCCTTCGGGCCTTACCGGAAAATAATGGTCGAGCTGTTGTTCACGCCGGGGAATTCGCGGGACATGCTGAGGCCCGTGCGGGGGATCATCGAAAGAATCGTCGGCGCCGTAGCGGCGAGACGGGACAGCTGCGATGGTGCGGGTGTCGCTGACGTTGTCTGGCGCGCAGCATTCGTCACGATCTGCGGGCTGCCTACAGACCTCGCTCCCGACGCGGTCAACGTGGAACTGGTGGGGGCGATCCGCCGAGCACCACAGGGCGGCCCCGATGTGATCAGCCTTCTCGCCACCGAACCGCTCACCGACCTAGAAGTACTGGGAGTGATGGGATCGGTGGGCCGCGGGGTGATTTTTGCGTCACTACCCATCAAGGCCGGATTGGCGGTGCTGGCGCGGCAGCCGATACTTCAGCGGGAGCTACGCGAAAACCCAGATCGGCAAGGCAGGTTCATCGAGGAGCTGCTGCGGTTGGATGGTGGGGCGAAGACCGTCTCACGAATCACCAGTCGCAGCATTACAATCGGCGACACGACGATCCCAGCCGCGTCCCCCGTCGAGTTGTGTGTCGGGCTGGTTCACCGTGACGAGACCGACGACATGTCCGGTCACAGCATCAAACTGAATGGTCCGCAACGTCATTGGAGTTTTGGGGGAGGCCCGCACCGTTGTCCTGCGTCGCATCTGGCCCGGGATCTGCTGAGCGCGTTCTTTGAGGTGTGGCTTGCCGAGGTCCCGTTTTTCTGGTTCGACTGGAACGGTGGCGATGTCCCCAGAGCGTGGCATCCCAAAGCCTACAGCGCTCGGCCAGCAGTGATTTTCGACGGTTGGTTCCCGGTGCACGTGCCGCTCAGGTGGCGACCAGACCGGTGAGTACGGAGGGATCGGGCTTAGCGCGCAAGACGCCGCGAGCGTAAGCGCACTGCGAAAAACCAAGCCAGTTTCCGTCGTGTGCTTACGCTCGCGACTCGATGAAGGCCCGTCACAGGCCGATGTAGACGGCCTTGGTGTTGAAGTAGGCCTCGATACCCTTGCGGCCACGCTCGCCGCCCCAGCCCGACTGCTTGTGGCCGCTGATCGGCATCGACGGGTCCGCCGCGAGGGAGGAATTCACCCAGATCTGGCCCGCGCGAAGCTCATTCACGACGCGGTGGGCGCGGGAGAGGTTCTCGGTCCAAATCGAACCGGCCAACCCGTAGTGCGTGTCGTTCGCGGCGGCGATCACCTCGTCCTCGTCGTCGAACGGGATCACACAGCCCACCGGCCCAAAGATCTCTTCCTTGATCAGGCGCATGTCGGGTGTGGTGTTGGTGATGATCGTCGCCTCGTAGAAGTAGCCCTTGCGGTCCATCGGCTTGCCGCCGGTAATCACCTGCGCGCCACCGGCCACGCCGTCGTTGACGATGCCTTCGACCCGCTTGCGTTGTTTGTCGCTGATCAACGGGCCCAGCACGGAGTCCGGATCATCGCTGCCGCCCATCGGCAGCATCTGGGCGAATCCCGCGAGGCCCTCGACCACCTTGTCGTAGATGCCGCGCTGGACGTAAATGCGCGAGGTGCACGAGCAGTTCTGCCCGGAGCCGGCGAGCAGGCCCATGCCAGCGCCCATGATGGCCTTGTCGAGGTTGGCGTCGTCGAACATGATCAGCGGCGACTTGCCACCGAGCTCGAGGGTGAGCCGCTTGAGGTTCCCCGCCGCCGCCTTCACGATCAGCCGACCGACCTCCGTCGACCCGGTGAACGAGATCTTGTCGACGTCCGGGTGCGCGGTGAGCGCGGCGCCGGTGGTCTCGCCGTAACCGGTGATGACGTTGAGAACGCCGTCGGGCAGACCCGCCTCGCGGAAGATCTCCTCCAGTTTCAGCGCGGTCAGCGGCGTCTCCTCGGCGGGCTTGAGGACCGCGCTGCATCCCGCCGCCAGCGCCGGCGCGACCTTGAGCATCGCGACGAAAAACGGTCCGTTCCAAGGGATGATGAGGCCGACGACGCCGACGGGCTCGAGCTGGGTGAAGGTGTGGTAGGTCTCCCAGGTGCCGAGCAGGCCGTCAGAGACGAGATTGGCCGACTCGCCGTGGATCTTGCCGACCCAGCCGGCGTAGTACTTCAGCATGTCTACCGAGACCGGGATGATGTGGCCCGCGGCCGTCAGGTTCATCCCGTTGTCCTGCGACTCGAGCGCGGCCAGCTCGTCTTTGCGTTCCTCGATGATGCGCGCCGCGCGGAAGAGCACGTTGGCGCGGTGCGATGCGGGCGCCTTGCGCCACACCCCCGACTCGAAGGTCTCGCGTGCCCGGGCCACGGCCGCGTCGACGGCCGCCTGGTCGGAATCGGGGACCTCCGCGATCTGCTCCTCGGTGGACGGGTTGAAGACCGCAATGGTGTTACTCAATGTTCCTCATAGCCCTTCACTCGCAGGGAATGCTGTCGTCGCCCGACAGAGGTTACGCGCTTAACCAAGGAGTGTCCAGTACGCATCGAAGGCCGCGGCGGGCCTGCAACCTAGGTGGATTCCGCTGGTCACCGCCATGACGAACAGGAACCGAGGCCCGCGGCGCGCGACTTTGACCCCTGCCCGAACCCCCGCCTGGACGGCTAGATTGACCCCTATGCGGGTTGTTCGTCTGTTCGGCGCGGTCCTGACGATCCTCGTAGCGGGGCTGCTCTGGGCAACCCCGGCCGGGGCGCAGCCCCCATTCAAGCTCACCGACCACATCACCGACAGCACCGGCGTGCTGACGGCTTCCGACCGGGCAGCGGTCAGCGAAGCGCTCGACCGGCTCTACCGCGATCGGCACATTCAACTGTGGGTCGTCTACGTCGACAACTTCAACAGGTTCAAACCCGACAACTGGGCCGATAAGACACGCAGCGCCAGCGGGATCGGCGACCACGACGCGTTGCTGGCCGTCGCCACCAACACCAAGCTGTACGCGTTCAGCGTGCCCCCACAGGTGCCGGGCCTGACACCGGCAGAGTTGAACAGCTTGCGCAGCAACCAGATTGAACCCGTGCTCGGCGCCAAGAACTGGGGTGGTGTGGCGGTCGCGGCGGCCGACGGGCTGGACAAATCGGCCAGCTCGCCCAAGGCGGCTGGCTCGTCAAAGTCGAGCTGGCTGCCGATCGCGATCGGCGTCATCGCCGTCGTGGTCGTCCTGCTGCTGTTGCTTCTGCTGTTTCGCGCACGCCGCCGCCGGCGCGCGAGCACTACCGGTGGACAGGTGGCCGTGGACGGCGGCGATCCTCCGTTGCAGCAGGCGTTGTCGACCGCCGACGCCAGGGTGCGCCAGATCTCTGACTATGCCGCCAGGCATCGCGCCACCATCGGATCCGAGGCCCAGGCCAGGCTCGACGACGCGAAACGGCACCTGGCAGCGGCGCGCGACAAGGAAGCGGGCAACCAGGACGAAGCGATTGCGTACGCCAACCGGGCATCGACGCTGGCCGCGCAGGCGCAAACGCTGGCCAATGCCGATGTGCTCGCCGCGCACCGCACGCCGCGACGACGCGGCAACGCGTCGACCCGGTGATCGCCGAAAGAGAGCCGCGTAGCTATCGATAGCTTGCACGCAGCAGCGCCACCGCCTGTTCGACGGTGTCCTCGATATTTCGCGTCGCGTCGACCCGCAGCACGGAGCGTTGCTCGTCGGGAGGCGTGAAAGCGGCTCGCAGCTCAGGCCACAACTCGATGCGCGCATCCGAGACGACGCCTCGCTCGGTGGCGCGACGCTCGAGACGCGCCATCAGCGTGGCGTCGTCCGCGTCGCACAGGACCACGTGAAGATCGGCGCCGAGTCGATGTGCAAGCTTTTGCATCCGGGCCCGCTCGGCCGGATTGCCGAACGTGGCGTCGACGACCACGCCGCGGCCGCGGCGTAACCAGCGGCCCGCGTCGCGGCGCAGCGCAGCGTATGTAGTCCGCGTCGTTGCGGGGTCGTAGAGACCGGAGCCGAACGCATCGGTGCCACGCTGGGTGGGTTCGATTCCCGCCATCCTCTTGCGCGCCACGTCCGACGAGAGGTGCACCAGCCCGAATCGGCCGGCGAGAGAGCGCGCCAATGTCGTTTTGCCGCTTGCCGGAAGGCCCATGGTGACCACCATCGGTGGTCGTGGCAGGCCACCCGCATGCGCCCAGGCCAGGTCGAAGTAGGCCCGCGACTCCGCGATGAGTTGATGCCCTTCACCATCGGGAGTCTGTTCGGTTTGGGCCAGCCGTAGGCTGCGGACCTTGCCGCGAACGTAGGCGCGATAGCACGTGTAGAAGTCGAGCAGGCTGGGCAAGCCATCGTCGCCGCTGGCCCGGACATAGGAGTCGACGAAGGCCCAGGCCAGGTCCGCGCGTCCGTGATACTCGAAATCCATGGCCAGAAACGCCACCTCCGAGGCCAGGTCGGCGCACCGATAGCGCGGCGCGAACTGCAAGCTGTCGAACAGCAGGATCTGGCCGTTGTCGATGCAGATGCTGGCGGCGTGCAGGTCACCATGCCCATCCCGGACGTGACCTTCCGTGACCCGTTGTCGAAGCAACGGCGCGTTGCTGCGCACGAACTGGTCCACGTACGTGCGGATGTCCTCGTTGACGTCGCGCGAGATGGTTCGGCCGATGAAAGGTGCCATCTGGTCGAAGTTTTCCCGCCAATTCGCTATCACGCTGGGCGCGCTGCCGTACTCATCGATGTCCGGGCCGGTCTCGGCCCTGTCGTGAAGCTTGGCCAGGGTGCGACCAATTCGACGCGCGAGACGGATGTCAACGTCACCGCGCGCGAGCTTGGCGGGCAGCATGCCCTCCTCCGGTAGGCGCCGCATCCACACGGCCGGCTCGCCCGACCCCGGTTCACCGCCGATGCGGTAGTGGCCTTTTCGCTCGGCGACCTCGACGACTCCCAGATACATTTGCGGGCTGAACCGCCGATTGAGGCGCAGCTCCTCTGCGCAGTCGGCGCGGCGGCGCTCGACGGTGGTGAAGTCCAGGAAGCCGAGGTTCACCGGCTTCTTGAGCTTGTAGGCGTAACTGCCGGCGAGCAGGACCCACGAGCTGTGCGTTTCGTGGAGACGCACATCGTCGGCCGGCGGGTCGTAGGCATCGGGTCGCAGCAGATCGGCGACGATCCGCGGGTGGCCGTCGGGTCCGGTCGGGTCGAAGGCGTGCGTCATGGTCTCGCCGAACGATTGCAGGCGCTCTGCCCGCCCGTCAAGGGCTTTCGTATCCTGGCCGGACGTCGGCGGGCACCAGCGAGTGCGTGACGTCCACGCCGTCGAAGGTGAGTGTGTGGGCGGCATGCCGCAGGGGCTCGATGGTGCCGCCCGGGTGCACGACAGCGCCGCCGCCGGTGGGGATTCCGAGGCCGGTCACCGATCCGTCGAGCAGCTGAATTGTTCGCGAGAGTCGCGTCCATTTGGCCCGCTCGTCGTGCGCGTCGATGATCATCGGCACCAGATTGAACAGGGTGAGCAGCTCGGTCGCGGAAGTTTCCGGTGCGTCGGCTAGTTCGTAGCGTCCGAGCTGGACGGCACCGGCCGAGACACCCACGAGGACAGCTCCTTTGGCGTACCGGTTCAGAATCACGTCCTTCATGCGCGTCTTCTCGAACGTAGTCCAGCCACGACGCACATCACCGCCGGCGAGGACGATCAACTGTGCGCGCTCCAGAAAGGCGCGGTCGTGAGGTCCGAAGGACGAACGGACCATCCGGCGGTCGGTGAGGCCCATGGCATCCATTGCGGCTTCGAAGATTTCGTAGAACTCCAGACGATCGCCGTTGGAGGCGCCGACGTAGGCGGCGCTCGGCGGCTCGTCGCGTGCCAATCCATCGAGCGCTTCTTCGAGAAGGAGCCGGTCGTGACGCTTCCAGAACAGCAGCTGGCTGTCCGCCAGCAAGTAGAGCGGTTGACGTTGCGGCGCCGTCACTTCGGCTGGTCTTTGCCGGTGAGCTCGTCGAAGCGCGCCAGCGCGGCGTCGAGGTCCGCCTCGTCGAATACCTCGCAGCGGTTGATCCGGTCGCCGTCGAGAGTAAAAAGACTTATCTCGAGCCACTCGGCATCGAAGCCGTCCGGTGACGTCCCATGCGTCGACTGGGTGACGACAGCTCCGAGATCGCTCAGCCGATGCACCGCATAGACGTAGATCTTCGCCTGCGGCGCCACCTGCCACGTGGCATGGATGTATGGAACGAGGTCACCCGGCGAAAACGCTCGACCCCGCCGGTGGTCTAGGTTCACCCAGTCTGGCGTCGTCAATGGAAGCTTGTGTTCGTTGAACGCGGCGAAATCTCGCAACAGTGTCGACCACGTACGCCCATGGGCGGCTGTTTCGATTGCTAGATAACGCGTTTCGAGTTCTTCGAAAGCGCGGTCGATGTCGTCGACATCGAAGAATACGTGTGCCGCAATCCGCCCGGCGGAGTCGACCTCGGTGACTCCCAGAATCTCGACCACAAATTCCCCCGGTTGTAAGCCGTGGTCAAAGGAACGCACACGAATGAGGGCGAGGCGCTCGCCGCGTGTCGCAATGACCGTCAGAGTTACCCGCGCGAGGCCCTCTTCTAAAGCTTGCATGTTTTTCAGCATGGCATCGCGACCGTCCCAGAACCCGACATTCACCACTCTCCGGTGATCCTCGACGAAGCTGTTGTCGGCCAAAATCTCGGCTGCAGCGGCCCAATCGCGGGCCGCCGAGTGCGCAAAGAGAAGGTGTTCCGCCCGGCTCGCCGCATTCTCCAGTCGCTGCGTGGGGCGGTGCAGCTCATCGAACTTCGCGAGCGCTTTGTCGAGGTCTGCCTCGTCGAAGACTTCGATGCGGCTAAGCAGGTCGCCCTCGACCGCAATCACGTAGGTCAACCGCAATTCCGCGTCGAAACCTTCTTGCGAGCGCAATCTCAGCACTTGGGTGGTGACCGCTCCGACGCCGCTGAGCTGATGCACGGCTTCGATGTAGGCGTTGGCTTCCGAGGTGAGGTCCCACATGGCACCAACTGATGTGGCCAGCTCAACATCGTCGATCGATACGAGCGGTCGATGATCGATGTAAACCGGGTCCGGCGTCGTCGCGGGAAGCTCGTGGCGATTGAATCGGGCGTTGGCGCCGATCACCACCGACCACGTATCGGCGTGATTGGCTGCTTCCCCGGCAAGGTAACGGCTTTCGAGCTCCGCGAAGGCGGCGTCGACGTCTTCGAGATCGAAAATGACGTCCGCCGCGACGCGCCTGTCGAAATCGAGCTCGACAATGTTCAGTGCGTCGTTTGCAATCGCTTCCGGGTCGCTGCCCGAAACGCGAACACGGAGCAGCGCGAGGCGTGCGCCACGAGTCGCTATGACGCTCGGCATCGTCAAGGTGAACCCGACCTCAGCGAGCGCCCTCGTGCTTTCGATATTGGCTTTCCGGCCGCTGATAACCCCGGCATTCACTACTCGCCGACGGTCGTCGACGGAGATGTTTTCGGCGGTTAGCTCGGCGAGGGCGTCCCAGTCACGGCCGCTCAAGTACTCACAAATACGCTCGTACGCTTGGCTTGCCGCGTTTTTCAGGGCCGGCCGACTGAGCTCGTCGAACCGGGCGAGCGCGGCGTCGAGGTCTGCCTCGTCGTATACCTCGACGCGGTTCATCAGGTCGCCTTCGACTGTCCCGACGTTGATCGTCCGCCACTCGGCCTCAAATCCGTCTTGCGAGGCTCCGCGGGCAACATGGGTAATGACCGCTCCTGTGTCGCTGAGCTGATGCACAGCCTCGATGTAGACACTGATGTCCGGCATGAGGTCCCAAACGGCCGGAAGATACGCATCTAGCTTCTCAGGCTCGGTCGTTAAGACCGCTCGATGGTCGACGAACACTGAATTCGCAGTCATGCCGGGGATTTCGTGCCGGTTGGCGCTGTCATAAGCTCGTGCGACGGCTGACCATGTGTGCGCCTGCGCGGCTGCTTCTCCTGCCAGGTAACGGGTTTCAAGCTCTTCGAAGGCTCCGTCAACGTCTTCGGGGTCAAATACGACAGTAGCCGCACATTGGCTGTCGTCGTTGACCTGTACGACGGACAGCGCGGCAGCCTGCGATGCCGTGGGTAGCGAACCTTGGCTTGCAAAGGTGAAACGCAGGATTGCGAGGCACTCTCCACGAGTCGCAACGGTGGTCGCCCGGACATCGGACTTCCAAACTTCGGCGGTGGCGCGCCAATTCGCCATCTCAACGTCTCGACCGCGGCGGATTCCGGCGTTTATGCCTCGACGACGGTCGTCCGACAAGAAAGCTTCATCGACCAGGCCCGCCATCGCCTCCCAATCGCGAGCGGCGAAGTACGCCAGGAATTGCCCGACCGCCAAGGTCGCTCGGTTCTCCAATCGCGGTGCCGGCCGGCTGAGTTCCTTCAACCGCGCGATGGCGGCTTCCGTGTCTGTCTCGTCGAAGACTTCGCAACGGGTGAGTCGACCATCATCGACGAGGTGAAGCATCACCATGCGCCATTCGACTCCCACGCCGTCCGGCGAGGACCCGTGTGCATAGTTGGTGATCACCGCTCCACGACTGTTGATTTCGTGCACGGCTTCGATATGGACCTTGAAGTCAGGCGTGAGATCAAAGAGCGTGTGGACGGCCGAAGTCATATCGCTGGCGGTGAACGGCGTGCCCCGGCGGTGGTCGACCGTCACCCAATCCTCTGGGGGATATTCATGCCGGTTGAACATCGCGTGCACGCCGGCGACCGCTGCCCACGTGTCTGCGTGAGCGGCCGCTTCGCCTGCGACGTAACGGGCATCGAGTTCGGCGATGGCGGCATCGAAGTCGTCCGCATCGAAGGATACGAGCGCGGTCATTCGTCGGTCGGTGTTGATTTCGACGATGGCGAGCACGTTTGTGAGGAATGGACCTTGACCGGTGCCTGAAAAGTCCATGCGGGCGCGCAAAAGCACGAGGCGTTCACCGCGCGTTGCCATGACGGTCGACGTCATGTTCGTCAACCCCAGGTCGGCGATCGCTCGCATGTCCGCGATCTGGGCGTCTCGACTCTCCCGGACTCCGGCGCCCACTACCCGACGCGGATCGTTACTGACGAAGCCGTCGGCCAGGATTTCGGCCATCGCGACCCAGTCACGAGCGGCGTACAGCGCTGTAAAGCGCTCGGCTACTTGGCTTGCCGCATTCTCCGGTCGCCGGGCCGCCGCCTGAATCGCGTCGAAGCGGGCAAGGGCCTCCTCGAGGTCTGCCTCGTCGAAAAGCTCGGTGCGGCTGATTCGGTCGCCGTCGAACAACACAACGTCGACTACCTGCCACTCGGCGTCGAAACCCGCCGGGGAGGTCCCGATTGCCACGTGGGTGACCACGGCGCCACGACCGCTCAGCCGGTGCACAGCCGCGATGTAGATGCGGGCCCGCGGCGAAAGTTCCCACGTCGCATGGAGAAACGCCTCCAGGTCGCCCGCACCGATCGGTGCGAGTCGCCGGTGGTCGATGTTTACCCAATCAGGTGTCGTCGCCGGTATCTCCCGGCGGCTGAGTGCCGCGAAAGCCTCTGTCATGAGCGACCAGGTGCGGGAGTTGGAGGAGGCCTCGCCGGCCAGGTAACGCGAATCGAGTTCGGCGACAGCGGCGTCGAAGTCGTCGCCATCGAACACGACGCGTGCCAAGACCCGGTTTTCGGCATCGATCTCGATGAGACCGAGCACCTCGCTGTGAAATGCGGCGGGTCCTTGCTCGGGGCCAAAGAACCGAGTACGACCGAGGAAGAGGCGCTCGCCCCGCGTGGCGATGACGTCTGAAACTATCTTCTGGATGCCGACGTCAGCCCACGCCCGCATATTGTCGATATCGACCTCTCGACCCAGTTGGACTCCCGCGCCCACCACGCGACGACGATCGTCACTAGTAAACCCGTCGGCCGTCATCTCCGCCATCGAATCCCAGTCGCGGGCCGCGAAGTACGCCAGGAATCGGTCGTCGATTTGGCTCGCTTTGTTTTGCAGTTGCCGCGGGCGTGGATGCAGCTGATCGAACCTCGCGATCGCGGCGCCCAGGTCTGCCTCATCGAAGATTTCCAAGCGGTTGACCAAATCACCTTCGATAGTAAGGACGCTGATCCCTCGCCACTCGGCTTCAAAACCTTCTCGCGAGGTTTCGTGCGTCACATTGGTAACCACAGCCCCTAGGTCGTCCAGTCGATGCACCGCCTCTATGGAGTTGCTCAGGTACGGCGTGGCGAGCCAATTGTTTAGTGATGCAGAGACATGGCCAGGGGCGAACGATATCCCTCGCCGATGATCGATGTTCACCCAATCTGCTGTCGTCGCTGGATGCTCACGCCGATTCAGCGCGGCGTAGGCCCCCTTGATTACAGACCACGCGCGCGCGTGGGCCATCGCCTCGCCAGCCATGTATCGGGCGTCGAGTTCGGCGACGGCGGCGTCGAAGTCTTCCATGTCGTATGAGACGACCCTGGCGATTCGGTCATCGGCGTCAACCTCGAAGACATTAAGGGCATCATTTTGGACCCCGCCGGGATCGGAGCCGGTGGCGCGACTCCGCGCGAGGACGAGACGTTCTCCACGGATCGCGATGGCGCTCACCATCGAGATCGTGAACCCGACTCCGGCGGCCGCCTGCAAGTCTCGGATCACATCGTCCCGACCGTGCTGGGTATCAGCACTGACGACCCGCCGATGGTCAATGCCGACATAGTCGTCAGCCACCGTTTGAGCCATGGCATCCCAGTCGCCAGCCGCGAAGTGCGACCAGACATGTTTGAATACGCGCGAGGCCGCATTCTCCAGCTCCGGCGTCAGCCGGCCGAGCTCCTCAAACCTGGTGATCGCGGCATCGATGTCCGCCTCGTCGAAGACCTCAGTCCGGTGAATCTCGTCATCCGCGACCGCAAAAACCGCGAGCCCGCGCCACTCCGCCCTCAAGCCCTCTGGCGAAAACTCCTGTGCCGCATAGGTGATGACCGTCCCGGCATCGCTCAGCCGATGCACTTGCTCGACATAGATATTGGTGTCCTGCCGAGAGTCCCACCCGGCGTTGATGTATGCGGATACATCGCCGGGCCCGAACGCCGTCTCGCGTCGATGGTCGACATTGACACAATCGGGCGAAGTAAGTGGCGGCTCATGCCGGTTGAGCGCGGCGTAACTACGCGCTACGGCCGACCACGTACGTGCACACGACGCCGCTTCGCCGGCCAGGTAGCGAGCTTCGAGTTCAGCCATGGCGGCGTCGAAGTTTTCCAGGTCGAACACCATGACCGCCTTGATCCGCTCGTCGGCGTCGATTTCGAGGAGGTTGAGCACATCAGTTTGGAACGCCGCAGAGTGCACGCGAGTGAGGGTGAGGCGCTCGCCGCGGGTCGCAACCGTGGTCGACGTTAGGTTGTCCGGAGCGATGTCGACGAGCACTCGCCAGTTGGCGACGTTGGCGTCACGGCCTTGGATGACCTCGGCGGCCACAACGCGACGTCGGTCATAGGTTGAAACGTCTTCGGCGTAAAACTCTGCAATAGCGGGCCAGTCGCCAGCCGCCAAGTGGTTAAGGAAATGCTCGACCACGCGGGTCGCAGCGTTCTCCAGCCGTCGCGCGCGCCGGTCGAGCTCCTCAAACCTTGCGATCGCGGCATCAATGTCCGTCTCGTCGAAGAGCTCCGAGCGGTCTATCAGGTCGCCTTTCACCGTCGAAACGCCGACCTCCCGCCATTCGGCGTCGAAGCCCTCGCGCGAGATCCCTTGGTACACGCGCGTGACGACCGCTCCCAAGGCGGTCAGTCGATGCACAGCCTCGATGTAGATGTTGACGCCCGGCGTCAGTAGGTCCCACGTGACTTTGAGGTACGCCGCAAGGTCGCCCGGCGCAAATGCTCTCGCTTTCCGGTGGTCGAGGTTGACCCAGTCAGGCGTCGTGGGCGGTGGTTCGCGTCGGTTAACCGCGGCGTACGCCCGCGTGATGACTGACCAAGTTCGCGCGTGCGGCGCGCCTTCGCCCGCAAGGTACCGGCGGTCGAGCTCAGCGATAGCGGCGTCGAAGTCGTTGAGGTCGAATGCGGCCATTGCCACAATCTGCTCTGTGGTGTCGATTTCGACTATTTGTAGGAAATCGACGCGGAACGCGCCCGGTTCCAGGCCGCTTCGCGAGTAGCGGGCACGAACGAGGGCGAGGCGTCCTCCACGGGTTGCGACGGTGTCTGACGTTGCGTCCGTCACCTCAATGTCGGCGGCCGACCGGTAGTCTTCTAGCGCGGCACCCGGGCCGCGTCGAATCCCCGCGCCTACCACAGAACGACGATCGTCGCCGTAGTAGTCGTCTGCGAGAAGCTCGGTTATCGCATCCCAGTCGCGGGCCGCGAAATGCGCGTGCAGTCGCTCGTATGCCCGCGTCGCGGCATTCGCCAGCGGCGCTCGAGAAGGTATCTCCTCAGGTCGGGCGTATGCATTAGTAAGTTCCGCCATCGCGGCGTCCATGTCGTCGACGTCGAACCACACCTGCAGGCAGATCTGGCCATCTTCATCGATGCCATACAGCAGGACGAATTCGTCCTGCGGCGCCCCAGGGGTCGCGTCGTCCGCGCCTATCACCAGTCGAGCGAGCGCTAGACGCTCACCTCGGACGGCGACAATCCTTTGGCTGAGCCGCATGGGGACTGTCTCTAAAACCCGCCTGTTCACGCGTGGAAATTCGCCCGGTGGGACGTCTATTTGTCCAAAGCCGACTATCTTGCGGCGGCTCTCGATCAATCCGTCTGGCGCGAACAACTGCTCGAATTCGTCCCAAGCCTCACGATTAATGGCGGCCACCACGCGTTCGCCGACTCGGACGCACGCATTGTCGAGTTCGACAACTGGCGCCTCGGGCGGAGCCGGTGCGGGCGGAACGGCACTTTCGCCGAGAACGGCCCGCGCCATGTCCGCAAGCGCCGCAGCGCCTTTGCGTTCGTACAAATCGACCGCTTGCCCTGCGGCGGTTCGTGCCGCCGCCATGTCGCCGCCACGCCCCAAAACCGTTGCCAGCGTCAGGCACGCGTCGCCGTGATCGACCAGGGCGTCGGTGCGCTCGGCCAAAGTCACCGCGGCCTCGGCGACCTGGCGGGCCGCATCGTAGTCGTCGCCGCGGGCCAGCAAGTGTGCCCGCAGCGTGCGCCACGCGATCGACGCCTTCAGCGCGTGCCCGGCCAAACGCTCACTTTCCGTGCACAATTCGGCGGCCTCAGACTCGCGGTCGAGGGCAAGGCATGCGCGGCCCAGCAGTGCCGCGGTCTCGGCGGTGTCGGCGTCCAGCCCCATACGACGAAAACCGTTGTAGGCCTTGCGTAGATGAGTCTCCGCCGCGGCTGGGTCATTGCCGATGAGTTCGACGATGCCGGCAAACTGCTCGACTTCCAGCAGCGCGTGGCGCAGGCCGAGCTCGGTGACCGTGCGCCGGGCCGAATCGATCATCCGCCGGGCCGCGGCCGTACGGCCGCGGAACGCCTCGAGCACGGCCTGGCATCGCGTGGAGGTCGCCTCGACGGCGGGGGAGTCGGTCGTGATCCGAAGCAGCCGAACCACATCCAGGCACCGGCCGCCCGCGCGCGGAACCGGATTAGGGCCCCACAGCGCCGCCAGGGGTGCGCCCGCCAAGACCGCGTTCACCCGGCGATGTTCGCGGGCCCGCCGCGCCGCGGTCAGGGCGTCATCGAGGGCAACTTCGCAGTCACCGATGCGGCCAAGACGGGCGAGGCACCCGGCGCGCACGGTGTGCGCCTTGGCTTCTCCAGCGGGGTCGTCCAGTTCGGCGAGTTTGGCGGCGGCCGCGCCCAACGCGGTTTCGACCTCGTCGAGCCGTTCGGGGTGAATTAACATGGTCAGCTGACCATCGAAACATGTCGCCCACGCCGCTAGCCGGGCCGAATCCACTGTCGCGGCTTGCAATTGAGAGACCGCACCGGCCGCGGAGGCCACGTCACCGGCGGCCAGCAGAGCCTCGCAACGCGCGACCAATAGCTCAACGGTCTGGTCGTCGCGGTCGGGGAGCTCGTCGTCGATCTCCTCCAGCGCGTGCAGGGCGCGGTGGTAAAGGTCAGCGGCGCCCTCGTAGGCGAGTCGTGCCATCGCCTGATCTGCGGCACGCCGACAGTAGAACACCGCCTTGGCCGCGTTCCCCGCCCACGCACACTCGAAATAGTGATGAGCCAGTTCGGCCAGCAGCTCGTCCTCGGCGCCCGGCGACGTCTCCAAGGTGGTGGCGATGCGCTGGTGCAATCGCATGCGCCGCACCGACGCCAGCTCGGCAAGCAGAGACTGCCGGACGATGGCGTGGTTGAACCGGTAGAACCCGCCGGGCTCTTCGATGACGATGCCCGCTTGACGCGCCTCGTCGAACGCGTCGACGAGGTCGGTGCCGACCACCTGTTCGACCAGCTCCACAGCAAAGCGGCTGCCGATCACCGCGGCGGCGGCAAGGGCTTTGTTGGTCTCGACCGGCAGCCGAGAAAGCCTGCGGCTCACTGCTTCCCGTACACCCTGGGGCAGGGTGCTCTGGTCCCACACGCCGCCACTCTCATCGACGTGACGCAGGGCCTCGATGAGGAAGAAGGGGTTGCCGCCGGTAACCGAGGCCAGCGCGTGGGCGAGTTCCTCATCGTCGTAGCCCGCCTCAGCGACGTAGGTGGTCACGTCGTCCTCGTCGAGGCCGCCGAGGTTGAGCCGATTGGCAGTGCCATCTCGGTGTAGGTCGGCGAGCGTCGCCGCCAGAGGATGGGCCCGGTCGAGGTCGGTGCTGCGGTAGGTACCGACGATTTGGACGCGGGCGTGGTCGCCGAAGCGCAGCAAATGCCGCAGGAGCAGCAGCGTCGGTTTGGCCGCCCAGTGCAGGTCGTCGAGAACCAGAAGGACCGGCGCGCTCGTCGACGCGGTTTCCAGCAGAGCGACGACGGCATCGAAAAGCGCGTAGCGCTCCGTGTCGGGATCCGAGTGGGCGGGGCGGACGAGATCGGGCACGACATCGGCCAGCCCGGGCACCAGTGACAGCAACGCCTCGACGCCGCGCAGCCCCCTCAGCCGGTCGGGTCCCATGCAGGGCACCAGCGAACGCAACGCTTCCGCGAACGGCTGATAGGGCGCGCCGAGGTCCTCGTCGCACCGGCCGTACAACACGACCGCTCCGAGCTCGTACGCCCGCTGCGACCATTCGCCGGCCAGCCGCGTCTTGCCGACACCGGGCTCGCCGGCGATCAGCACCGTGCGGACGCCGCCGGCCAGCGTGCTCTGCCATGCGGACAGCAGCCCCTCGAGTTCGCGGCCGCGTCCGACGAATGGCCCCGGACCGACGAGTACCGCCGGAAGGCCGGGACGCTCGAGGGGCGCCGCTTCGTCCGTATGCGATTCCGGTTGTTCCACACCGGTTTCCAGGCGCAGTTCGAAGACATGCTCCGGGCGCGCGAGGTTTTTCAGCTGACGCATCCCCAGATCGGTGAGCAACACGTCGTCGGCCAACGTGTCGATGACGAGCTCGGCCGTCGCGCCGGAGCACAGGATCTGGCCACCCTCGGCCAATGACCGCAGCCGCGCGACCCGGTTGACGGCCCGGCCGAAGTAGTCGCCGTCGCGAAGCTCGACCTCGCCGGTGTGCAATGCCATCCGCACACGGATGGGATCGCGCGAGGCCCACGGCTCATGCGCGATCGCGTCCTGCAGCTCCACAGCGGCGGAGGCGGCCGCGGAAGGCCGGTCGAACACCGAGAACGTCGCGTCCCCCTCGCCGCGCGTTTTGATCAGCCGTCCTCCCCGCGACGTGACGACTTGTTCCACGAGCTCGTCGTGGCGCGCGAGCGCCACCGCCATGGCGTCGGCGTCGGCCTCCCAGGCAGCCGTCGACCCCTCGATGTCGGTGAGCAGGAAGGTGACCGCG
>NZ_LZLL01000258.1:0-620 GCF_001669335.1 Mycobacterium sp. 1245852.3
CTGTATCGGTCGCGGGCGGTAGCATTCGACCAGTCAGAGCCGCTTGGCGTGCTCCAAATTGCCTGGACCGGGGAGTGCCCGACCACCTCCATCGACGCCTCACAGTCGGCGACCAGCTCGGAGAACGTCGCCCACGCGCCGCTGCCCCGCGCCTGAAGGATGTCCAGCAGCTTCTTGGCCTGCTCGGGGACCGACACCTGCACCTGGTGCAGGTGCGCGACGGACACCGTCGGCACGGGCCGCGGGCTGAACGCGATCGCGGCGATCTGGGCGAAGCGTTCGGCGTCGACGCCGATCATCACCTCGGGCAGCAGTTCGGTGAACCGGTCCTCCAGCGACACCGAGCGCGGGTAACTGCGCAGCGCGGTGGCCTCGAGCTCCGCGAACATCTCGGCGACGTGCTTGAACGCCCGGTACTGCAGCAGCCGGGCGAACAGCAGGTCGCGCACCTCCAGCAGCGCCAGGTCTTCGTCGTCGTCGACCTGCCCGGCCGGCAGCAGCCTTGCCGCCTTCAGATCCAGCAGGGTCGCGGCGACCACCAGGAACGCGGTGGTCTCCTCCAGCTCGAGCTGCGGGCCGATTTCGCGGGTGTAGGCGATGAAGTCGTCGGTGACCTGGTG
>NZ_LZLL01000259.1:0-44765 GCF_001669335.1 Mycobacterium sp. 1245852.3
CGGAGTGCGAACGCGATCGGCTTCGTCTCGAACACCACTGCGTGCGGAGGCCCGGCCTGCGATCGGACGAGGCCGAGAATATCGGTTCGACATCCCACGGTGCGTGATCCCAGCCGGCGTCCGAAAAACCGGCAAACAGAGGGTCGCTCATGAAATTTCCTTGGATCAAGTGGGGACGGGCTCCTGCACGGTCCTGCGTCCCACGCGAAATGAAGAACTGCGGCTGCTGGCTGTGCCGCAGGAGTATGTACCGATGTTAACCGCGCGGGCGCGCGTTCGCAGCGCGAGAAGGTATCGGGGTCGCGCGGAGGCGAACGTGTTTCAGTGGGGGTCGATCGAGGCGGGTGTTATCGGGGTGGGCCAGTCGACGGGCGATTCGCGCAATGATGAGATGTCGGGCAGCGGCTTGCGGCACAGCGCGCTGGCCTGTTTGGGCGTCATGCCGAGCGTCCGCAGGAGGCGTTCGGTGACCGCGTCGACGGTGGCGTCGGTGTCACGTTCGGGACGCTCCCGCAGCAGCGTGGCCAGGCCGATGAACATGCCTCCGGCGATGGCCAAGCCCAGTTCGGGATCGCCGATTGTGAACCGTTCCTGGTCGATCGCCGCGGCGATGTCGCGTCGCGCCCGCGGCGACAGTCCGCGGTCGGACAGGATGAGCGAGTCTCCGTGCGCCAGCAGCAACGCAGCCTCCTGCGGGCGGTAACGGAACAGTCGCCCGCTCAGGCGGTAGTTGGCGGCAAAAGTTTCGGCTGGGTCCGAGATCGATCCGGTGAAGCCGTCGAGCAGGGCACCGAGGTCATCGAGGGCGTCGGTCACGGCCGCGGCGAACAGCTCCTCCTTGCTCGAGAAGTGGTTGTAGAAGGACCCCATGCCCACATCGGCGGCCTGGGTGATTTCCAGTATGGGAACGCTGAGTTTGCCCTGCGCGATAAACCCTTTCGCCGCCCGCACCAGAGCGTTGCGCGTGCGCATCTTGCGTCGTTCCAGGCGGTTGACCGGCGTGTTCGACGACTCAGCGGCATCGCGCTCGGGCATGTCCATGGGCCACAGGTTATCAGGTTCGGCTCAATCCTGAGGATATCGTCAGAACCCTTGACTGAGCATTCGTACGTATGTGACGATTTCGTCAGATCAAAGGCGAGGAGGGCAGCGCGTGGCACAGAGAGTGACGCCAGTGAGCGACGGGCACGCGGGTCTGCACAGCGACCGGGGCGCCCTGCGCGGCGAACATCCCGGCCGGTCGCGGGATCCCATCATTCGGGTGGCCGACATCGCCTGGCTCGAGTTCGACAAGCCCGACCTGGTCCGCGCGGAGGCCTTCGCCCGAGCTTTCGGGTTCGGCATCGCCCTACGCGAGCCCCAGCAGCTGCATCTGCGCGGCACCAACGCCGGCTCGGCATGCGTCGTACTGCGTCGCGGGCAGCGCAGCCGATTCGCCGGACTCGCGCTGCGCGCGGCCGACGAGGTCGACCTGGTCCGTCTGGCGGACAAAACCGGCGCCTCGCTGCAGCCGCTCCCGGAATCGATCGGGGGAGTGGCGGTGCATCTGACCGATCCCAGCGGGATGGCGGTCAAGGTCGTCGCCGGTCTCCACGAGCTGCCGGCCCAACCCGCTCAGGCCCCGCAGGTCGTCAACACCGGGCCCGACGACGCGCGGATCAACGCCACCGTGCGGCCGCCTCGCGTGCCCGCCCGCGTGCAACGCCTCGGTCACGTCGTACTGCAGTCCACCACCTACCTGCGCACACTCAACTGGTATCTGGACACCTTCGGGATGATCGTCAGCGACTTCCTGTTCTTCCCCGGCCAGCGCGCCCGCGGCCCGGCAATGAGTTTTATCCGCTGCGACCGCGGCACCACCCCGACCGACCACCACACCCTCGCCCTGGCACTCGGACCGGCCAACCGCTACATCCACTCCGCCTACGAAGTCAGCGATCTCGACGCGCTGGCCGCCGGTGGTGAATACCTGCGTGAACGCGGCTACTACCGGTCCTGGGGGATCGGTCGCCACATCCAGGGCAGCCAACTGTTCGACTATTGGCGCGACCCGGACGGCTTCCTCGTCGAGCACTTCACCGACGGTGACATGTTCGACAACACCCTCGAACCCGGCTGGGCCCCCTTCACCGCATCCGGCCTGGCGCAGTGGGGGCCACCGGCGACCAAAGACTTCCTCGATGCCGACCCCCGCGCGGCGCGCCATCAGCTGACCGCGATGCTCACCGCCCTGCGCGCGGACAACGAATTCGACCTCAACCGGCTCATCGGACTACTGAAAGTAGCGGTCTCGTGACCATTTCCGTCCTCCGCACCGCGGACGGCTGGTGGGTGCAAAGCCCCACCGGCGCCGCCCGCATCGACACCAGCGCCGCGACCACGGCCGAACTCCTCGCCGACAGAGCCGCGATCGACGCGGCTGCGGCCACGGCCGGCAGCATCGCCCTCGACGAACTGCAGCTGCTGTCCCCGGTGACCACTCCTTGCCGCGTCGTCGCCCAGATGACCAACTTCGAATCCCACGTCATCGATTCCGGTATGGACCCAAAGACGGTGCCGCTGACGTTTTTCCGGAAGTCCTCGGCGTCCATCACCGGGCCCTTCGGCGAGATCGTCCGCCCGCCGCATGTGCAGCTGCTGGACTACGAGGTCGAAATCGGCTTGGTGATCGGGCGCGACATCCCGGTGGGCACCTCCATCACCGACGCGAACCTGGCCGAGTACATCGCCGGTCTGACCATCACCAATGACGTGTCCGCCCGCGACATCCAATTGCCGCAAACGCAGTTCTACGAGGCGAAGTCGTACCCGACCTTCACCCCGGTAGGGCCGGCGCTGGTGCTCGTCGACCCTACCGAGCTGACCCGATTCGGCGACCTGCGGCTGCGCCTGAGCGTCAGCGGTGAGGAGCGCCAGAATTCGGTCGTCGACGGCGACATGCTCTACCGACCGCTACAAGCACTGCAATCGCTGACACGATTCCAAGACCTCGCGGCCGGCGACCTGATCCTCACCGGCACCCCGGCCGGCACCGCGCTGACCGCCCCGCCCAAGCCAATCGAGATCATCGGCAACCTGCTACCACCGGCCGTCAAGTGGAAAGCCTTCTTCTCCCGACAGGCGAAGAACCCGAAGTATCTGCAGCACGGCGACGTCGTCGAGGCCTCCATTGCCACCGACGACGGCGCCATCGATCTCGGCGCCCAACGGTTGGCGGTGCGCCACGCATGAGCGCCCCCAGTGGCGCGCCCGCCGAGCATGTCTCGGTGGCCATCGTGGGCGGCGGTCCCACCGGCATCACCGCGGCGACCTTGCTCGCGCAGTACGGGGTGGACACCCTGGTGCTGGACCGGTGGCCGCAGGTCTATCCGCAGCCGCGCGCCGTGCACCTCGATGATGAGGTCTACCGCATCCTGGCCCGGCTCGGCATCGCCGACGACTTCGCCGCGATCTCCCGTCCGGCCCGCGGTCTGCGCTTGGTGGACCGGAATCTGAAGGTACTGGCAGAATTCCGGCGCGATACACCGGTGACGCAGAACGGCTTTCCAGCGGCAAGCATGTTCGACCAACCCGAACTCGAGGAGTTGCTCCGCCGCAACCTCGCCCGTTTTCCGCACGCCCGATTCCGAGGTGACGTCGAGGTTCTCGGGGTGACCGCAAACGATGCGGCAGGTCCACTGCACCTGCGGATCCGCGACCGCATGACCAACCTCGAGTCGACACTCAGCGCCGACTACGTGCTGGGCTGCGACGGTGCCAACAGCACAGTGCGCGGCGCCATAGGCGCGTCGATGCGCAACCTGAAGTTCGACCAGCGCTGGCTGGTCGTCGACATCACCACCACCGCCGACCTGCAGCAGTGGGACGGCGTGCATCAGGTCTGCGACGGGCAGCGGGCCGGGACCTACATGCGTATCGGACCCACGAGGTACCGCTGGGAGTTCGCGCTGCTCGATCACGAATCGGTCGACGACTACGCCACCCTGGCCGCCCTTCGGCCGCTGATCGCCCCGTGGACGCGACACGTTGATGACGCGGACCTGCGCGTGATGCGGGCCGCCGAGTACACCTTCCGCGCTCAGATCGCCGACCGCTGGCGGCGTGGGAACATCTTTCTGCTCGGCGACGCGGCCCATCTCACCCCGCCGTTCATCGGTCAGGGCATGGGTGCCGGACTGCGCGACGCGATGAACTTGGCATGGAAGATCGGCGCCGTCCAGCGCGGAGGTCTCGCGCCCAGTGTGCTCGACAGCTACGAGGCCGAGCGACGGCCGCATGCCCGCGCCATGATCGCCTTGGCGCTCAACGTCGGACGCGTTATGACGTTCGGGGGCCGGCTCGGCGCGGCCGCCCGCGCCGTCGTGCTGCCCCGCGTGCACCTGGTGCCCGGGCTGCGGGCGAAGGTCACCGATTCGCAGACCCCGCCGCTGCGGTCCTCGACGCTGGTTCGGCGCACCCTGGCGACCCGCGGTATCACGGGGCGGCTCTGCCCAAACCCGTTTCTGGGCAACGGTTGTCGGCTCGACGACGCATTGGGAACAGGCTTCGGCGTGATCACCACCGTCGAGCTGACCCCGTCGCAGCGGGACATCGTGGTGGCACGCGGTGCCCGCACGGTCCACGCCGCCGCCGGGTCCGAGCTGGCCCGCTGGCTGAACCGCCACCACGTCAAGGCCGCGGTGATCCGGCCCGACCGCACCGTCATGATCGCCGGCCGCAACCTCACCACCCTGTGCCGCGCTGTCCCGCTGTTCCTGGTCGACCGAGCGTCGGACATCTCGCAACGTATCGGCCCGGCCCACTAGGAATAGGAATCGTCCCCGTGTTTCGTCGCCCCTCTGCCGTACCGGTGTACCGGCCCAACATCTACACCCGCGCAGCGATTCTCGACCCCCACCCGCACTACCGTGCCTTGCGTGAACTTGGGCCCGTCGTTTGGCTGGCCCGCCACCGCCTCTACGCGCTGCCGCGCTACGCCGCATGCAAGGCCACCCTGCGCGACGACGGCCAGTTCCTGTCCGGACACGGGGTCGCAGCCAACCCGCTGGCCAACCGCCTCTCGCGCGGCACCACCCTCAACAGCGACGGCGCCGACCATGACCGGCGCCGAAAACTCCTCGCGCACCGCATGATGCCTCGCGCCCTGCGCGCGCTCGGCGACGACGTCGACGCCCAGGCCCGCTCCATCGTCGAGGACGCCCTGCGCCGGGAACAGGTGGACGCGGTCGCCGATCTCGCCACGGCCCTACCGCTGGCCGTCGTGCCCGATCTGGTGGGGTGGCCGCGCGATCAACGAGCCCGCTTACTCGATTGGGGCGCAGCCACATTCGACATCCTGGGACCGGCGAACCTGCAGGCGCTTAAAGCCGTACCGCGCAGCCTGCAGATGCTGTGCTTCGCGCGCCGCGTCGTACGCGACCGCAACGTGTTACCCGGCAGCATGGCCCATGAACTCCTGACCGCTGTCGACGAGGGCAATCTCGCCGTCGACGAAGTGCCGCCGCTGATGATCGATTACATCGCCCCGTCGCTGGACACCACCATCAGCGCTATCTCGAATGCCATCTACCTGTTCGCCCGGCGTCCCGACCAGTGGGAACTGCTCAAAAGTGATCGCTCTTTGATCCCCAACGCCGTCAACGAAGTCGTGCGCTACGAGTCCCCGCTTCGCGCGTTCACTCGAAAGGCCGTGCACAGCACGGAGATCGAGGGTGTGCCCATCGCTGCTGGCGCCCGGCTGCTGGTCATCTACGCCTCAGCCAACCGTGACGAGCGCGAGTGGGATGCTCCCGACGTTTTCGACATCCGCAATGACGCCGGACGCCACGTCGGGTTCGGCAACGGCGCGCACGCCTGCGCCGGCCAAGCCCTCGCGCGGCTCGAGACCACCGCAATGCTCAAAGCGCTCACCGAGAGCGTCGAGCGCATCGAGGTAACCGCGGAGCCGACCTGGGCGGTCAACAACATCATCCATCGTCACGACCACCTGCCGGTGCGGCTGATCGCGGCCTCAACCCGGCGGTGACGCCTCAGACTTCCCACTGATTCACGTCGTGACATCGAGCGCGGCGCGCACGATGCTGTCTGCGTCGATGCCGTGGTACCGGTACACCGCGTCGAGGTCGCCCGGCTGTCGAAAGTGTTTACTCCTGACGATTTTAAGGCACACCCGAGATGGTGGCCGGGAAGTCGAGGGTCTGGGGAAGCCCACCGGTACCACTGGATTCAGTGCGGTGAATTTTCGGTGTGGTGCATGCTGAATCAGCCGTCCACCAAAGCTTCTTCATCTAACCAGTGGGTGGTCCCGAAATGACCCGCTTCTCAGTCAGCCCGGGGGTCACCTGCGTGGTGCGGGGCTGCTCATACTTTTTGCATCTCCTTGGACTCGTGACGCAGCGGTTGCGGCCATGGTTGGGGAAGGGGGCGGGGCCGCACGCGGCGTGGCCACCAGAACCACCTGCCCAGCAAGGCTGCCAGGGAGGGCGTCATCAGCGAGCGGACAATCAGAGTGTCGAAGAGCAGGCCGAGACCGATGGTGGTGCCGACTTGTCCGATCACGATGAGTCTGCTTATGGCCATGGACATCATCGTGAAGGCGAACACCAGGCCGGCGGAGGTGACCACGGAACCGGTGCCGACCATGGCGCGGATGATGCCGGTGTTGAGCCCAGCGTGGATCTCCTCCTTCATCCGCGAGACCAGTAGCAAGTTGTAGTCGGATCCCACGGCCAACAGGATGATGACCGTCATCGGCAGCACCATCCAGTGCAGGGGAATGCCAATGATGTGTTCCCACAGCAGTACTGAGAGCCCAAACGACGCGGACAGGCTCAACACCACGGTTCCCACGATGACCGCCGCGGCAGCCACGGCCCGGGTCAAGATCACCATGATGATGAAGATCAAGATCAGTGCGGCGACCGCGACGATGAGCAGGTCGTAGTTGGCGCCCTTCTGCATGTCGGTGTACATGGCTGCGCTTCCACCGAGGTAGATCCTTGATCCCTCCAACGGTGTCCCTTTGATAGCGTCTGCTGCCGCGATTTTGAGCGGCGCCGTGCGCGACGTGCCTTCCTCTGTCAACGGGTCGCCTTGGTGAATGATGGTGAACCGCACGGCATGACCGTCCGGGGACAAGAACAGCTTCACGCCGCGTTTGAAGTCGGCGTTGTCGAATGCTTCGGGCGGCAGGTAGAAGGAGTCGTCGTTTTTGGCCTCGTCGAACGCCTGGCCCATGGCTGTGGCGTTGTCCTGCAAGGCCATGGTTTGGTCTTGCTGGGCTTTCTGGGCCTGATACTGGTTGAGCATCATCTGTTTCTGGTTTTTCATCGACGCGATCATGGGCGGCATCAGGGCCACCATCTGCGGCATCAACGCGTCCATGCGGTCAAGGTCGGGAACCAGATCGGAGAGGTCGTCGGACATGGTGCTGATGCCGTCCAGGGCGTCGAACACCGACCGCAGCGACCAGCAGACCGGGATATCGAAGCAATGCTTTTCCCAGTAGAAGTAGCTGCGGATCGGGCGCCAGACATCTTCGAAATCGGCCATGTGATCGCGTAAGTCCTGTACGTCCCCGCTGGTCTTCTTCATCTTGGTGGCCATGTTGTGGGTGACGCCGGCCAGTTGCTGGGTGATGGCCTGCATTTTCTCCATCGAGTCGATGCTGACCTGCATGTCGTCGGCCTGTTTGAGGGTGTTTTGCAGGACGGTCTGTTGGTAGTCGTTGTTCATCACCTGGCCGGTGCTGTTCATGCTGATGTTGTAGGGGATCGAGGTGTGTTGGATCGGCCGTCCCTCGGGCCGCGTGATGGTTTGCACCTGGGCGATACCGTGCACCCGCACAAGGGCTTTGGCGATCTTGTCGATCACCAGGAAACTGGCGGGGTTACGCAAATCGTGATCGGCTTCGACCATCAACAAATCGGGATTCATCTTCGCTTGGGAGAAGTGGCGATCCGCGGCCGCATAGCCGACGTTCGCCGGGACGCTAGCGGGTAAATAGATGCGGTCGTTGTAGGTGGTGTGGTAGCCGGGCAGCGTCAGCAAGCCGACCAGCGCGATCAGGATCGCGCAGATCAGGATGGCGCCGGGCCAGCGCACCGTCGCCGCACCGATACGCCGCCATCCCCGTGGCTGGGTCATGTGTTTGGGATCGAGAACCCGGCCAAAGCGACTGGCCACCGCGATCAGCGCCGGCCCGAGTGTCAACGCCGCAGCGACCACGATCGTCATGCCGATCGCCAAAGGTATTCCCATGGTCTGGAAGTACGGCAGACGGGTGAAGCGCAAGCAGAAGGCCGCCCCGGCAATAGTCATTCCCGAAGCCAGCACGACGTGGGCCGTGCCGTGAAACATGCTGTAATAAGCGGCTTCTCGGTCCTCGCCCAGCCGACGCGCTTCTTGGTAGCGGCCGATCAGGAAGATGGCGTAGTCGGTGGCCGCGGCGATCGCCAGCGTCACTACCAGATTAGTCGCAAACGTCGTCAGGCCGAAAACCTTGAAATAGCCGAGGAAGGCCACCAATCCCCGAGCACCGGCCAATTCCAGCAGCACCATCACCAACACGATGCCCACCGTGACCACCGATCGGTAGACGAGCAACAGCATCGTGATGATGACGGCAAAGGTGAGCAGCGTGATCACCTGCATGCTCTTGTCGCCGGTCTCGTTTTGATCGGCGCTCATTGCCGCAGGACCGGTCACATAGGCCTTGACGCCCGCCGGTGCGGGCACGCTGGCGATGACATGGCGCACCGCCTCCACCGACTCGTTGGCCAGTGCTTCTCCCTGATCTCCGGCGATGTAGACCTGCACGTAGGCGGCCTTGCCGTCGACGCTTTGTGCCGCAGCGGCGGTGAACGAATCACCCCAGAAATCCTGCACGTGCTGGATATGCTTCGGGTCAGCCCGCAGGTCGCGCACCACGCGGTCATAGAACTGGTGGGCGTCGGCACCCAGCGGTTTGTCGCCTTCGAGCACGATCATCACCGAGCTGCTCGTGTCGTACTCGTGAAACACCTTGCCCACCCGTTTGGTGGCGATCATCGACGGCGCATCATTGGGACTCATCGACACCGCGCGGGTCTTGCCGACAACCTCCAGTTGCGGCACAACGGTATTGAGAACCACGACCACGGCGACCCAGGCAAGGATGATCGGCACCGCCAGCACCCGAATCGTGCGCGGTATCCCAGGGCGCGACGCGTGGCGGGCGGCCGGGATGGGCTCGGTCTGGGTTTGGTCCATCAGGGCGCTCATGCCGACTTCACCAAGCAGAAGGTCATGGCATTCACCCCGGCCACCGATCGTTCGTCCCTGACCGCGCGATCAACGGTGATCCGACAAGCAATGGAGCTGCCGTCGCCCTGGGCAAGCAGATTGGGCGTTGCCGCCGGTGCGGTGGTCTGCAGCGTCAACGACCACGGCAACACCACGTCCGGGGCGCGCTGCGGCTTCCCCTCGAGGTCGAGGTAATTGATGACCGCCCTGGCCGCAGAGCCGAACACCTCGTAGGTGACGACCTTGGGGTTGAAGTCCGCTGCGCTGTCAGAACTGTTGGGCGCCACCAGGATGGGGTTGGAGCCAAAGACCGCACGCAACTTCGTCACCGCGACGCCACCGACCGCGACTGCCACCACGATGAGCAGCGGCAGCCACACCCGCCGCACGAGTCCGACCGTCGCATTCATCGCCGGCACCCGGCGCGTGATTCGCCGTGCGCCCATCGCCTCGCACCGCGGTGTTCGGGCGGGGTCACGCTCGGGCCCGACGGGATGGTGTGAACTCGAGTCGCATCGGAAAAGGCAGTCAACTACGGGCCTTTCGGCGAAATGCGGCCAGCGCGAAGTGGATGACCGACGACGACGTGGGGGAGTAAGAGGTAACCTAACCGCCTAAGTGGATGAAGTCAATCCGCTTCTGTGGGACGGTGGTCACATCGGCTCGCGGGGTCGACACCTCGACCGGCGTGCGCTTCGGCACCGGGTTCCAATCTGCACGGTTGAGTCGGCGTTCTCGGGATCCGTTGGCGCTCATGGGTGCGATGCTGCCGGCAACGGAGGTAAGGCTCATGTGCCGTGGATGACTATGGCTCGCCCGTCATGCGCGCTCGGAGACGATCGGTCGGGTGCCTGGTCAGCTAGACGCTGCGGGATACCAGGTGCGCATCGCGGCGTCGAGCTGTTCGTCGTCGAGCGCTTCGACGGTCAACGGTTTCTGTCCCCTGCGGTGGCGGAGACCGTCGAGGAGGATCGCCACATATCGCCGCCACAGTTCCGGCTCGATATGGCCGGCGTACTCGCTGACCGTACCCGCGATCAGGCCCAAGAACGGCATGTCGTTAGGTGAGATGTCCGGGCGCAAATAGCCGTCGTCCTTGGCCCGCTCAACGAGTTTCGTCACCGTAGGGGTTAGCCGCAGCCGCGAAGCCTCGACGCGGTCACCCCCGTAAGCCTTGCTGAATACGGCTTCCCGCAACCCCCGGTCGGTTGCGGTGAGCTCGCATAACTGCTGCACGAACCACACAAACCCTCGCCACGAGTTCTTTTCTTGCAGCGCGGACTCGGCGAGCGCCGTGATCTGATCGATGCCATCTTCAAAGATCGCCTCGACCAGCTCGTCTTTGGTGGCAAATCGCCGATAAACGGTGCCCACTCCGACACCGGCGTGGTGCGCGACGTCATTGAGGGTCGCCTCGAGCCCTCTCGACGCGAAGAGGTCTCGGGCAGCCTCAACCACCCGCTGGCGATTGCGCTCAGCGTCCTTCCGCAGCGGGCGGCACGGCCCGCACCCCGACGGCACGTCGCTCAGTGTAATCTTCGGCATACTCCAGCGAAACGGATGTGAAATATCCGCTCCGGGGGGCGCTCCTGCCTACGCAATGATCAAGAGCGCAGAAGTGATGACCATGACGGCGGCGGTGACGCCGTGGACTCCCCACGCGACCGACCTCGAGCCGCCGTTGCGCAGCACGATCGACGCGTCAGCCAGCGGAATGATGGTGGCGGCCAGCATCACCCAGCCCACCAGGTGGGTTGCGCCCGCGGCCAACAGGATGATGACGAACAATCCGGTGGCGATGTCACGTATGCCCTTGACGCTCAAGTAGGCGCCAGCGGACGGTGGGTCCAGATCTGGCAGCACACCGTAGCCGGCGGCGGCCACACGGGGCGAGACGAGGAATCGCGCGCCGATGAAGACGATGCCCGCGGCTAGCAGTCCGGCCAGGACGTAGCCGATGGTGGTGGTGATGGACATGTAACGGACTCCCGGGTTTGCGTCAGTGGATTGGTGAAAACGGTGTCGGATCAAGCAGTATCGTCTGGACACCGACGATGTCGCCGATGTCGAAGCCGGCCATGTCGGCAGCGAATTCGGAACCGGTCATGATCTGCCGCGTGAGTTGTTCAGGGTCGGCCCCCGCTGGGTAGCCGATAAGTGTGATGAGGCGAGATGCGCCGCTGCGCTCGGTCCACACGCCATGGGTAGTGACGCCGAACGACGTGAATGTCCTCAAGTGGCGGGCCCAGTGAACCGTTGCGTATTGGGCAAGAACCTCGGGTGATCGCATGGTGTAGACCCTGAGCTGAAACATCGAATTCAGCGCTCCTTCAATCTATTTCGCCTTTGCCGCGGCTATGCGGGTGCTTTAGAACATCAGCGCCACGCACAGGGCGCTCACCGCCAGACCCTGTAGCACGGCGCGGGGGCCGATGATGCTGTCCCACTTGGCTTGCAGCGCACGCCCGTTCGGCAGGTCCTGGCCGGTATCGGCGGCCGCGGTCAATTGTCGATTGATGGGGGCGCTCACCCGCGTGTAGAGGACGATCCAGACCAACAGCGCGATCAGGGCGGCGGCCGCGGCGATCGCCTGTGGCCAATGCGCGGCCACCGCTGCGAGCGCCGCGGTTGCCGCGGTGGCCAGAACGCCGAGTACCCCCGGCACCGGCATTCGCCGGTCTCCGTATCGATGCACGCTTCCTGTCACCGCAACCAGGGCACGATCGTCGACCGCGGCCAGGGCCGGTCGCAGCACCATCGCGCAGAACACATCGGTGCCGTAGACCACCGCGGTGCCGAGCAGTGCGGCCAGGGCGGCGGCGCGGGCGATCAAGTCCAAGGTCATGTCAAAACTCCGCACCGTGGTAGGTGTTAGCAACGCTAACCCCGGGGTATTGGGCGTGTCAATAGCAGCGCTAGCAGTTCTAGCCGTGCTATCGTCCGGCATGGGCATCGAGGACCGCCGGGAGCGGGAGCGTGCCGCGCGCCGGCGGCTGATTGTCACGACGGCTCGCAAGCTGGCCGAGGCCGACGGCTGGGATGCCGTCACGACCCGTCGGCTGTCCACCGAGATCGAGTACAGCCAGCCGGTGTTGTACAAGCACTTCACCGGCATGGAGCAAATCGCTGAGGCCGTCGCTATCGACGGCTTCGGCGAACTCGCCGACGTCATTCGAGCCGCTCGCTCCGACGGCGGCTCGGACGCCGAAGCTCTGGGCCGAATCGCGCACGCCTACCTCGGCTTTGCCCGCGCCAACCCGGCGGTGTACGACGCGATGTTCACGCGCGCGACCACCCTGCGCTTCGCCGCGCCGGACACACCGCCGCAGTTGACGACGGCGTTCGATGAGCTGCGCCAAGCGGTTCGACTCGTGGCTGATGAGCATGACGCGGATACCCTCACCGAAGTGTTCTGGGCCGCGCTACACGGCCTGGTGATACTCAGTCGCACGGGTCGGTTGCGCCCAGACCACGACGCGGAGCGTCTCCAACTGCTAGTCAAGGAGTTCGCCGGCAGACACGAAACGGTCGACTAAGCAACGCGTCCGCGCCGTGCGCCTCGGCCGACGCTCTTCAAGCAATCATCACCATGGCAGCGCACCGCCGCGGTTGACGAAGGTGCCGGTCGGACCGTCTGCGCCAATCTGTGCCATGTGAACGATCGCCTCGGCGCCCTCGGCCACCGTCTGCGTACCGGTGTTGCCGTTGAGGTCCGTCTTCGTGAACCCGGGATCGACGGCGTTGATCCGGATGTGCGGGAACGCCTTGGCGTACTGCACGGTGACCATGTTCAGCGCCGCCTTCGACGCCGGGTAGGCCACCCCGGGATAGAAGTCCGCAGGGGCGGACGAGAGCAGGGTCAGCGACCCCAGGCCGCTGCCGACGTTGACCACCACCGGCGCGGCAGACCTCTGCAGCAGCGGTAAAAACGCGTGCAACACCCGGACCGTTCCAAAGACATTTGTCTCGAACGTCTTTCGCATCACGTCGGCGGTCACGTCCGCGGGACCGATCACCGCGTTGCCGTCGGCGCGTTCCTCGATCCCGGCGTTGTTGACCAAAACGTCGAGCCCGCCGGCGGACTCGATGGTCCGAACCGCGGCCTGCACCGACTCGTCGTCGGTGATGTCAAGCTGGATAGCGCGCGCGCCCACGGCGCCAGCGGCCAGGCGACCCCGTTCTGCGTCGCGGCTACCCAAGTACACGGTGTGTCCCAGCCCCACCAGGTGGCGAGCGGTTTCCAAGCCGATACCTTTGTTTGCTCCTGTGATGAGTGTCGTCGTCATGACCCCACGATGCGATGCGGCCACCCCCTGAGCCAGGAGTCCAATTTTCCTAGGACCGCCGATACCAGGACAGCTCAACCGAATAAGGGCAAAGTGGACGCATGGCGACGACGGAATTCGGGCTGGCGCTGCGCGCCTGGCGCGACAAAGTGGCTCCGGAAGCCGCCGGACTCTCCGGAGGGAGTCATCGGCGTGCCGCCGGCTTGCGTCGTGAAGAACTCGCGCAGCTGGCCGGAATCTCGGTCGACTACATAACCCGCTTGGAGCAGGGGCGTGCGGTCAATCCGTCGGAACAGGTCATCGAGGCTCTGGCCCGGGCGTTGAGGCTGTCCAGCGCGGATCGCGTCCGCCTGTTCAACTTGGCCGGCCGGGTGCCGCCGGGGCAGGGCACGGTACCGGCCTATATTCCGCCGGGCGTGCAACGGATGCTCGACCGGCTACGGGAGACGCCGGTGGCCGTGTTCGACGCGGCGCTGACTCAGCTGATGGCCAGCCCGCTCTACGTCGCGCTCATGGGCGAGCATGTCGGCAAGGAGCGAAACGCGCTGTGGCGCAACTTTCTCGGTGCCCGCGGTCGGATACGACACACGCCGGAGTCGCTGCTTGACTTGCAAACCGCCCAAGTCGCGGCGTTGCGGGCAACGGCGCAACGCTATCCCGCCGACCAGGCCGTGCGACGGTTGATCGACGAGCTAAAGGCTGAGAGTGGCCTGTTCGCCGAGCTGTGGGATTCGTCCGCCGTGGTCAACTATCAGCTGGCGTCGCGTAAGACCATCGTCCACCCGCAGGTCGGCGCGATCACCCTGGATTGCGACATGCTGACTGTTCCCGGCGCCGACCTGACGATCATGCTCTACACCGCCGAACCCGGCACGGAGGACGCCGAGCGGCTGGCGCTGCTGGCGGTCATCGGCGCTCAATCGCTCGTCGGCTAGCTCGTCGGCGCCTAAGGCGCCACCTGGACGCGATCGAGCCCATCTACCCAACGGGTGCCATCGCCGATGCTTCAATCTCGAAGCATCGTGACGACGATCACAGGCGTCGCGGAAATCGCTTCGATGTCGAAGCGGTTGCTACTCACGTAGCTGCTTCGAATTCGAAGCAAATGACAAAGGAGAAGATCATGAAAGCCGTGCGATACCACCGTTATGGCAGTAGCGACGTTCTGCAGTACGAGGAGGCCCCGCGACCGGTGCCAGGACCACAGCAGGTGCTGGTGAAGGTGGCCGCCACCTCGTTCAACCCGGTCGATGCCGGCATCCGCGGGGGATATCTGTCTGAGGTGTACAAAATCAGCTTCCCGCACGTCCCCGGCGTCGATGTGGCCGGGACGATCGCCGAAATCGGTGCGCAAGTGCAGGGGTGGAGAATCGGCGATGCGGTCGTGGCCTTTCTGCCGTTGGATGCCGATGGCGCTGCGGCCGATTACGCGCTCGCGCCGGTCGAGTCCGTGGCCGCCGCGCCGCGAACGGTGGCTCTCGCCGACGCGGCCGCGCTACCGGAGGCCGGATTGACCGCGTGGCAGGCGCTGTTCGAGATCGCCGGGCTGACCGTGGGGCAGACGGTCCTGATCAACGGTGCGTCCGGTGCGGTCGGCGGCTATGCAGTTCAGCTGGCCAAGCAGGCCGGGGCCGTCGTCACCGCGACCGCTAAGCCGCACGACGCCGACCGTCTGCGCGGCTATGGCGCCGACCGGATCGTCGACTACATCGACTACACGCACGCGCCGATCACCGTCGACGGAGCGCCATTCGACGTGGTACTCAATCTGGTCTCCACCACCCCAGAGCAGACCGAAGCCCTCATCCACGTCGTCGCCGACGGCGGTTTCCACGTCGGCACCATGGTTTCGGGGCCGGAAGACCCCGGCCGCGGCGTCCGCACGCAGCGGGTCTTCGTCCGCAGCGACGCTGAGCAGCTCGCACGCCTGGTCGGCCGCGTCGACGCCGGGCAACTGCACATCGAGGTCGCCGACCGCCGCGGCCTGGATCAGGCCGCGGCCGTGCACGCCGAATCCGACGCCGGCCGGCTGCGCGGCAAGACCATCCTCCTGCCCGCCGAGCAGTAGACCGCTGGCGCAACCATTCAGCGCGGGTAGACCGGGGCTATGGTTCCGGTCTACCCGCATGCGCGCGGGGTCGCTGCCGCTCCCGACAGATGTCTGGTGAGAAAAGTTGTGCCGCCGTGTCTTTCACACTCGCTCGATGGTCGCCGCCGGGCGGAGGCTACCAGCGCGTAGCGAAACCCAGCCACTTCGATGTCGAAACATTAGAATCCAAGCATGGCCGAAGCCCTCAACCCCAATCAACTGCGGGCCTACTTCGCCCTGATGGAGGCGGTGAGCCTGCTGCAATATGCGGTGCGCGAACAGTTGCAGGCCGAAGGAGGACTGAGCTACGTGCAGTTCGAGATTTTGGCCAAGCTCGCTGACGCCCAACGGAAGCTCACCATGACCGAGTTGGCCGACGGCGTGGTGTACAGCCGTTCCGGCCTGACCCATCAGGCAGGGCTATTGGAAAAGCAGGGGCTCATCACTCGCGCGGTTTCCCCTGACGACCAGCGCGCCACGGTCGTGGACATCACCAAGAAGGGCCGGGCCCGTGTTGCCAAGGTCCTGCCCGGTCACATCCAGGTCGTGCGAGACCTGCTGTTCGGCTCGCTGTCCGCCCGCGAGGTGCGAATCCTCGGCGACATGATGAGCAGTGCCCGCGACCATATGCGTGCTCGGCCGCCCCGCTCGGCCGCCCCACGCAATCGGGTCGCAAGGGGACACAGCTAGTGCGCGTTGGCAATCGCCTCCCGCATCCCCCGGCGGACCTGTTGCCTCGCGACCGGACCATCGGTCGAAACGCTCTGGTCGCAGCTACAACTGAGGCCACCGAACGGATCGGGCTCACCGCCAACGCCCGGATCGGCGCCCGCCGTCGTCGCCACCGAAGCGCCGAACACCACGATCAGGGCGGTGCACATCACCGCTTTCATGCTGAAAGACAGCGGGTTTCGGTTCGGCGTGGAGCGCCGCGCGGTCTGGTGTGCTGTGGGCATGTTCATGGCGATTTCCTTTGCGGTCGAAGAGCTTATCCACCCTTTGACGATGTGATAACCGATTCGGTGCCCTAGCCGGCCACCGGCGAATGCGGAATCAGCGAGACGCGCATGCCGATGCGTTGAACGGCGCCCTCCGATTCGCGTCCGACCATGCCGCCCAATGGCAGCTTGGACACCGCGGTGCCGGGTGATGCCGCGGGTGCGACGGCCCAACCGCCCGGCGCGGCACCGCCGCCCAGCGCCGGCAGCGGGGCCACGGACGAAACCGTCGTCGCCCAACTCGGGGGTACGGACAAGGTGCTCAGCGCGCTGGCTTGGCCCACGCTCGCCGCGGCGCCCTGGCCCAGTCCCGCCAGCGGCTCGAGGCCTCCCACGCCGGCCGCGGCGCCGGCCCCTCCCATGCCGGCTATGCCCTGGGCGCCCTCGGCCCCCAGGATGGAACCGGCGCCCGCTTCGTCCAGTGCCAAGCCCTGATAATCCAAATCGAGGCCGTAGAGGTCGATGCCGATTCCACCGCCGTCGGCGATCAGACCGGCGCCGTCGGCGCCGTATCCTGCCGCCTCGGAGGCCAGGCCCGCAGTGGCCCCGTCCGCCGCGGGTGCGGCGGCGAGTGCCGAGGCCAGGCCCGAGGCCGCGCCGGCACCGGTGCTCGCGCTCTTGGTCGCACCCTTGCCCGAGGCGCCGGTCAAACCCGACAGGGAACTGAGCGGTGCGGAGGCTCCCGACGACCCGAGCGACGCGCCCGTGCCCATTGCCGCCTGCGACAGACCGGTGCTCGAGGCTGAGCCGGGGGTCGAGAGGCCCTGCAGAGTCTGGGGCACCGAAGAGGCCCACTGCGTCGCCGATGTGTGTGCGCTGCTACCGAATTGGGCCGTCGCGCGCGTGACGGTGCCGATGTGGCCGGCCGGATTCGTCGTCTGCGGCGGCGTCGCAATCGGCGAAAGCCTCGACGCGGCAGCCGAATTGGCGGCGTAGGTGTACATCGCGGCGGCGTCCTGCGCCCACATCTCGCTGTACTCGGCCTCGGTCGCCATGATGACCGGCGTGTTCTGGCCGAAGATGTTGGTCTGGATTAATGCCAATAGCCGGGCGCGGTTGGCTGCGATCAGCGGAGGTGGCACTGTCATCGCGTAAGCGGTTTCGAACGCCACCGCGGCGGCCGTGGCCTGCGTCGCCGTTTGCCCACATTGCTCGGCGGTGGCGGCCATCCACGCCATGTAGGGCAGCACGGCGCCCGCCATCGACATCGACGCGGGCCCCGACCAGGACTCGCCGGTGAGGCCCGCGATCACGGCGTGGTAGCTTCCGGCGCCGTCCGCCAGCTCGGCGGCCAGCGACTCCCATCCCGCGGCGGCGGCCAGCAAGGTGGCGGGCCCGGGACCGAGGTACATCCGACCGGAGTTGATCTCTGGTGGCAATGCGCCAAAATCCATGTCTTTCCCTAACTTTTTGGTGCCTGTGTTGGCTGACCGTGCCGAGGCCATCGCGTCGCTGGACGTTGGTGGCGTCGCGCCCCACGTCGGGTCAGCAGATGAAGTAGCTGATTGAAAATCGCCGAAGCCGACGCGCAGAGGCGCCATGGTTGACGACGACGCCCGAGGTTCGCGGCGATTGAGGCAGATTGGCTTCGACCGCGAAGATCGCATCGATGCAACTGCCGCGACTGCGGATCAGCCGACGTCAGGCAAGCTAAACCTGTTGACGGCTAACGCCGGACCTGCCGCGACGGCGTTGCCCGCGAGAGTCCGCCATGCATGATCAGCAGCGGGCGACGCAGAATCGAATCAGTAAATTCTGGTCAACTGAGCTGGGCGCCGGCGCACGAGCGGGCGGGTCGAGCCGCTGCTCGGAGCGGACAATCGTGACCATCGGGGGCGTCGCGGATCCGGGGGAGCGGGGCGTGGAAAACGCCAAAGTGGTTGGCCGATAGCGCTTTAGCCCGCCGCCTTTGAACGCCTTGTCGTCGTTCACGGTGGACCACACGCCAACGCGACGGACCGGTATCGAGTCGTTACTCAGCTGTGTGGGGCCGGAAACCGGGCTGGCCGCTGCCGCCACCGCCGGTGGCGCCGCTGCCGCGTCGATTGTCTTCTCGGTGCGCAAAGCCCCGCAACCGAGCACAACTGCGAGAAGGGCCAGCGCAGCAACGACGGCGGACGCAGCTTGTCGTCGTGACCAGCGTGACGGCTTTGTAACTCCGAAACTCACAGTGCCACTTACGTTACCAGCCGCGACGCGGCGGCTGCCCCGAGCCACGCCGTCGGTGGCGTCACATCATCCGGGGCCCGCCGAAACCCGGGACGGTGCCCACCGGGATCAACGCGAACGCGATCGAGAGCAGAATGAACAGTCGCAACGTTCTCGGGGTCATCGCCTGCTCGATTTCCGGTCGGCGGGCCGCGAAGAGAACGAACACGATCGCGACATCGAACCCTACGATCGTCAGCCAGCGAGTCCAGTCGTAACCGGTGAGGAATACCGGGATGACCAGCACCAGGCCCGCGATCACCCAGTTCATTCGCCCTTGCAGGGCAGCGACGAACGCGCGCAGCGGTACGCCCGAAACACCGCTGACTCCCCACAGCGTCACCGCCAGCGCGGCGGCGCCGAATAGCAAAGAGATTGTCAGGCCCAGTATTCCGATGTGACCGACGGCGCGGACGGCGTCCCCGATCCCGTGGTCGTAGTTCGGCAACACGTTGCGGCACACCCAGTCGTGATAATCGGTCCTGGGACTCTGGCCGTCGATGACGAAGCGCATCAGCGTTTGCGGCGACGTGACCGTGGCGAAGGGGTTGGGCATCACGCGATGCGGTACGGACGCACACAGTTGCGAGGCGATGTCGTGACGGCCGAATCCCGCCACGACGGCCGCGGCGATCACTCCCGGTGTCACGGCCATGAGCACGCCCCGACGCTGGGTGGTTTCCAGCGCGCCGCCGAGAACGATGATCGCCAGCACGGCTCCCAACGCGTACTGCAGCCCATTCGCCTCGTGCACCAGGGTCAGCACCGCGATCGCGGCGCCGTAGGTTGCGCAGCAGCCCATCGCGGTGGCCCTGGTACGCGTGATGGCCAAGGCCGAGCTGAACAGCGCCAGGGCCGCCCCACCGAACAAGTCCGGCCGGGCCGAAAACGCCGCGAACGGTACACCGAAGGGCAGCAACGGAATCGCCATCGCCAGCAGGAGCCGGCGCTGCGAGCGATGGCGACTGAACGCCACCACGCCCGCGACCGCCGCCAGTCCGCACAGATAGATCCCAGTGGACAGCCACCGCAGGCCGAGGGAGGCCGCGAAATAATGTCCGGGGACCGAGCGAACCAATTCGCCGGCGAGGCCACGACGGACGAAGCCGTGCCGGTAATCGGCGGCGTAATAGGACATCCAGTACACGTCGAGCGGAACGACCTTGATCGCGAACCACAACACGACCGCCGACCATGCCGCGATCGCGGCGCCCACATACAGGATGTGGTTTCGCGTAAGCGGATTCGCCTCAACTTCCACGGCCACCATCAGCTGCGGCCCTCGTACACGGTGGTGGCGGACAACTGTAGATCCGCCAGCGCACCACACGCGAGCTCGCGGGCGGCGCAGGTGTCGCCGGAACCGCTCTGATAGGCGACGACGGTGAGAAACCGGCTGCCGTTGACCGTCCCTGTGCCGCAGAACAATTGGCCGTGTGCCTGTTCGATACGCGCCCGGGTGATGCCCTGCTCGGCGAGCCGCATGGAAAGCTCGGACGCGTCCCCGCCGTCGATGCGGCTGACGGCGGCGTCGAGGGCGCCCAGATTGGAACATCCCACCGGCAACTGACCAGACGACATCGCGATGCCTTCGGCGCGCCGGACCAGCCAGTGCGGCGTGAACGGGATGAGCGGCAACCCGGCGAGCATTTCGTTGGGCTGTTCTTCCAAGGACGTCAGCGCTGTCTTGACGTCGGTGCGCACCGCGGTCAGGTCGCCGGCCACCGCCGTGCCGTCGACCGTCACCGTGATGGAGGTCAGCGCGTTGGCCCGGTCGTCGTCGGGGGTCCGGTCGCTGACCGGAAGCACCACCGTCACCGAGTTCCCGTCGGGCAGCACTCTGCCCATCCGGTGCGCCAGCCGAGCGACGAACGCAACGAAGAGCGCGTTGCTGCTTCCATTGAGGCTGCGCGCCCGCGCTTCCCAAGCCGCAGCGTCGGTTTGGATTGTCACCGACGGCGCCGCGTTCGGGTCGTCGGTCGGCGTGAGCGCCTCCGGGTTCCGCGTGCGCGGCGAGGGCTGCTGGTTGGACGACACCCTGAGCAATATCAGCAGCGTCGCGATCAGCGCCCGGATCGCCGCCGGCAGCGCGATGACGGCATCGACAAGATCCTCGCCCACCGCGCGCCACCGCGCGCGTGAATTCGGCCGAGCGTAACCGAGATTGCGTTGTTCTCCCTTGACCGCTTCGGCAACGGCCGTAACCATGCCGAGCCCGTCGACAACGCAGTGCGAGGCCACCAGGGTGACCGCTGCGCCACCGTCGACCAGCGGCAGCACGCCGAGGTGAAACGTCGGGCCATGTTCGGGGTCCACCCGCACCTGGGCGCGCCGTTCGAGCCACGCGCCGATCTCGTGCCGCGGTTGCCGCGGCTCCCACGCGATGTCGGGCGAGCGGCCGTCGACCACCCAGCGATGACGCCCGAAGGGCAACGGCGAGCGCTCGATGCGCCGGCCGAGCAGGCCGGCACCCAGATTGTCCTTGAAGGCCCGCAATTCGTCGATGTTCACGTCACGGTCGTAGACCCACGTGCATTGCACCGTGCTGCCTTGACCGGTGGCGCGCAGCCGAAGGAAAGCGGCCTGGTCCAACAGCGCCAGCCTGGTCACTAGCACCCCGCCTCGGCCGCGGCGCGATACCCGCGCACCGCCGCCGGCGCGAACACGGCGACCAGGACGCCACCCCACAGGCCCGCCTGCCACAGCGGCGACAGCACCGGTCCGCCCTCCGCGAGCGCGCGCATCGCCTCGATCGTCGGCGATATCGGCGAAAAACGCACCACGGGTTGCAGCCAGCCCGGAAACACCTCGGCCGGCGCCACACCGGTATTGAGGAACAACAGCACGACGCACCCCGCACCCAGCCACGTCACCATCGCCTTGCCGTCCGCGCGCGCCGCGATCGCGATGACCAACGTCGCCATGCCCGCCGAAATCGCCACGGGCACCAGCACGAAGGCCAGCATCGCCATCCAGCCATAGCTGAATCGCAGACCCAGCGCGATCCCGAAGACGGTGAGCACGACGGCGGACGTGGTGGTTCGGGCGGCCTCGGCGACCAGTCGCCCCGCCACGGTGCTGGCTCGATGCACTGGCTGCACCCACAGCCTGGTCAGCACACCGGACTCCCGCTCCGACGGCAAAGCCAAACCGGCGCCGAGGGTGCCGAACACGGCGCCGACCACCGCGCACATGGGTACCAGCCCGTACAGGCTGTCGTGTCCGGTGAAGGCCAGGACGGATTTGCCGACCAGCAGCTTGTAGATGATGAGCAGAAAGGTCGGAAACAACAGCGCCTGGACCGCGACGATCGGATCGCGCCGCCAGCGGCGCAGGAGCCGTCCCGCCTCCGACCCGCTTTGGCTGACGAAGGCCGTCAGCGGTGTCCGGCGTGAAATCCTCTGCTCTGCAGCGGTATTGACGGCAATCGCGGCCTGTTCGGCGCACGCATCGCCCGTCGGTAAGGCGTTCGGGCGGGGCTTGCGCACGAGCCGGGCGGCGCCCGAACTCCCCGCGCCGACGCGTCCCTGCATGCGCACCGCGAGTCCACCGAACAGCGCCAGCAATCCGAGGCACCACGCCAGCGTCACCGCGAGCTCCCGGCCCGGAACGTGACCGGCGGACAGAGCGCGCAGCGTCTCGGTGACCTGCGACACCGGTTGGTAGCGAATGAACGGTCCGATCCAGGCTGGAAAAGATTCCGCCGGAGCGATGCCGGTGGACAACAACACCAGGACCAGTTGGGGGAGCAGCAGTAATTGGCTCGACGACTCGACGGAGCCGACGCGCGAGCCCAAAGCGTCAGCGCCGAGACACACCGCCATCGCGAACGCCACGACGATGACCACGAACAGAACCGCGATGCCCGGGCCGCCCTGCATCCGGAAACCGAACGACCACCCGACCGCAACGGAAGCGACCAGCGCGATGATCGCGCGTATCAAGCAATACAGCATCCGTGCGCTCAGCGGCACCGCCGCTGGGACCGGCAGGGTGCGAAGCCGGGACCCGAAGCCGGACAACCGGTCTCGCGCGGCGCGGTCGGCTGTGGTCATCGCCCCGAACAGCATCGCCTGCACGATGACCACCGGAAGCACGTATTGCGCATAGGTCATCGGGCCGGTGCGGATGATGCCGCCCAGCACGAGGGTGAACCCCAAGAAGCAGCCCACCGGAGCCAGCGCCGCGAAGAGTAGGTCGGCATCGCGGCGCGATCCCGACATCGTGCGCAAAGTGAGTGCCACGAGGGCACTCATACCGAGACCTCCCGCGGCGACAGGACGGGACGGGCATCACGCATCGATATGCGGTCCGGCCTCGCACACCCGGGTGAATTCGGCGCGCATCGTCTCGACGTAGCGCAGGACGGATTTCCGGGCGACGTCGGTGCCCGGGTAGGCGACCACCAGCTGCGTTTTGTCGTGCATGCGATTGACCCACATGCACACCGTCTCCGACAGCCGGTTGTCGCCCCACACGCCGGCGCGCAGGCCGTCGAAGTAGCCGCCGAACGGCAACTTGCGGATGTCGATGTAGGACAGCATCGGGACCGGGCGGTCGGGAACCTCGATGGGGTTCGACGACGGGTCCGTCGACTCGAGCAAGTGGTAGTACGGCACCGCGCCCAGGGCCGTGTTGCCGTCGAAAGACGCCTGGGCGGCGCTGACCACCTCCGCGAACGACGCACCGGCGGTCGGAATCGCCAACGGGACGAAACTGGCCAGCCAACCGACCGCGGTGGCGTACGCGGGCTCCCGCCTGTTGTCGAATGGAGTGAGTCCGAAATACGTTGCGGCGCCGGTTATCCGGTGTTCGGTCAGCGCGGCGCAGGCGAACACGCCACCGCTGAAACGCGCGCCCGCCGCGCGGCACACCGCTTCGAACCGGCGGCCCTGGTCGTCATCGATCAGGTCGAATACGTCGATGGCCCCCGGTGTGTCCGCATTCGACTCACCCAGTTCCAGCGGGAATTTCGGGAGCGCCCCATTGTTCGCCGCGAGAAACGCCCGCCACGACTGGATCTCGGGCGACTCCTCGTTCAGGCCCCGGGTGTACGCGTGCTGGTTCGCGCTGTATTCGCGATGGCTCGGGGCCGGCGGCAGTGGGTTTTCCGCCCTCTGCAACGCGGCGTAGTACATGGTCTGGATGTCGAGGAAGATCACCCCCGCCGACATGCCGTCGGCGCGCAGGTGGTCGACGGCGATATAGATGGTGAACCGGTCTTGGGCCTGAATGATGCCGAAGGTAAAGCAGTCCCATTGCAGCGGATCGGGCGTATCGAGAAGCAGTTTGCGGATCTGGTTCGGCGCCATCTTCCCGAGATCCGTTGGAGCCAAGGTGATGAGCTCCGGGTCGGGAATGACATAGCGAAGAATCTCATCGTTGTCGCCGAAGTCAAACCGGTCGTGGTAGGTGTCGTGTCGCCGGAGGTGACTATTCACGGCTTGGGTCATCGCGTCGATGTCGCAGGTGCCGCTGATTTCCCAGGCCCCGATGCACAACCGCGGGATGTCGCGGCCGCGACTGACCTGCCGGCGGTAATAGCGAAGATGCTGCGCCTGCTGATAACTCACCGGGGCGGGATGGTATTGAGCTTCGGCCGCGCGCCGATGGGTAGCCGCAGTGGGGTACCAGGAGACGACGGTGCCCTCGGCTGTCCAGTCCTCAACTGTGCCCAAGAACATGCGCTACCTTTCGTCCGTCAGCTGGCGACGCCGGTCCGGATGACCTTAGCGGCACCGCAGGTGATTTGCTGAGTAAGTCGGTTGCCGAAGCGGTCCGGTTCCGCAGGCCCAGCAAGTGCCTCGCGCCACGCTGCGTCGAACAATGCGCACGTTCGGTGCGGACCAGGGTGTTTTCAGCCGGTGATGCGCATATCGTCAAGCGGCGCAGACAAATGACTCGCCGACCCTTCCGCGGCGCAATCATAAAGTTCCCCTCTCGGGCCCGCAATCGCACAGGAAGTTCTGCCAACCGGTCGTGTGCTCGTGTGAGGTAGTCGACACGCGGGGTCATTTAATTCGTGCGTCGTTAACACGGAACTACGACTCGAACAAGCATTTATCTCGACGTGATGACCCAACCTGTCGATTCCCACCCACAGAGCCGGCGCAATCTTGACTAGGCCCCACGTGATGCTTGCGGACCTGCCGAAACGGCGCCTGGGTTACCATATCGTGATGCACGGCCGTATTGGAATACTGTCAGTGAAAGATTTCTTGCGCCGCTGATGCGGGCAAACAATCAAGCGATCCACCAAAAGTGCGGCGGCACTGAGCCCTACGTCGCTGCCGACGACAACTCGGGGATCAAAAATCGTGAGAACCGTGGCGCCCGCAGCAAACTGCGTGACGCGCGGGTTCAATCCTTGAGCACCCATCGAAAGGCGAGCCACGCGGGGCCGAAGCCGCGAGGGCTCAGCAGACAAAGCGCCCTCGATGATCGATGATGATCTGGACACCGCCGTTTCCCGTTTCGCGAGAGTCGCAAAGAAGGGACCTAGACGATGCCCGATGAGCTCCGCGGTCCGGCCAGACTGTTCGATGCGCTGACCACCAAGGGCACCGCCTTCACCGAAGCCGAGCGCCGGCGGCTGGGTCTCTTGGGTCTGTTGCCGACGACGGTGAAGACGCTGGAGCAGCAAGCCGCGCATTGTTGGCACGAATTCTCCACTCGGCGCGACGATCTCGACAAACACATTTATCTGCGGGCATTGCAGGACCGCAACGAGACGTTGTTCTACCGCGTATTGCGCGACCACATTCCCGAGGCGCTGCCCGTCGTCTATACACCCACCGTGGGTGAGGCCTGCCAGCGTTTCAGTGAGATCTACCGGCGGCCTCGGGGATTGTTCGTGTCCTACACCGAGGGTGATTGCCTGGACGAGGTACTGAACAACCGGCCGCAACGTGAGGTCGATGTGATCGTGGTGACCGACGGACAGCGTATCCTCGGCCTGGGCGATCAGGGGATCGGGGGCATGGGGATCCCGATCGGGAAACTGTCCCTCTACACCCTGATCGGTGGCATCGATCCCGCGCGCACGCTTCCGATCGTGCTCGACGTGGGTACCGACAACAGCGAGCTCCTCGACGATCCCCAATATCTGGGCTGGCGGCACCGGCGCATCGACGACGAGGATTACTACGCGTTCATCGACAAGTTCGTCGCCGCGGTGCGCGAGCAGTTGCCGAATGTGTTGCTGCAGTGGGAGGACTTCGCCACCACGCATGCGCTGCCGATCCTGGCCCGTTATCGCGACAAGCTGCTCACCTTCAACGACGACATCCAGGGAACGGCCGCCGTCACGCTCGGAGCGCTGCACGGCGCCGCCAAGGTCGCCGGCCGCCCGCTCTCGCAGCAACAGATCGTGATGCTCGGCGCCGGCTCGGCCGGTATCGGAGTGCTCGACATGATTCGACGGCAGATGATGAACGAAGGGCTGTCCGAACAGGCTGCCTCGCAGCGTATCTGGGTTGTCGACGTCGTCGGCCTGCTCACCGATGACCGCACCGACCTGTCCGATGCACAGCGCGGGTTCGCCCAGCCTGCCGCCCGAGTCGCGCAATGGGGTCTGTCAAGTCCCGCTCAGCTGGCCGACGTCGTCCACCACGTCGAGGTGGGCGTGCTGCTCGGCCTGTCGACCGCCGCGGGTGCCTTCACCGAGAGCATCGTGCGTGAGCTCGCCGGTAAGACCGACCGGCCGATCATCTTCCCGCTTTCCAATCCCACCAGCCGCGCCGAGGCGCGCCCAGCCGAGCTGGATCAGTGGACCGACGGGCGGGCGCTGATCGCCACCGGCTCGCCGTTCGCGCCGCTACACCGCAACGGCGTGGAACATGGTGTCGCGCAGTGTAATAACGTCTACATCTTTCCCGCGATGGGGCTCGGGGTGACGGCGGCTCAGGCGACCCGGGTCACCGACGAGATGATGCGCGTCGCGGCGCAGACCTTGGGCGAGGCTTCGCCCGCCCTCGCCGACCCCGACCAGCCGCTGCTACCGGCGTGGTCGGACGTACCGGATGTCGCCGTGCGCATCGCGCACGCCGTCGCCGTGCAGGCGGTCGCGGACGGTGTCGCCCCGACGCGCAGCGACGCAGAGCTCGCCGAACGCATCGCGCAGGTGCGTTGGCAACCCGAGTACCCCGCGACAGTCGACCCGTGACGGGTGGTGGTCATGGGCACCGGATGGCGGTGTCAGTATTTCAGTGCCCCTACCTGCACCGGTCTTGGCCAAGCGCAATGACTTTCGACGCAGAAGCAACGCCTCCTCGGCACCGGTTGACCCGGTACGGCCTCAATATCGACATCACCTTGACTTCATACATGCAGTGTGTATGTTAATACATACAGTATGTATCTGAAAGGTGGGTCTCATGAGCGCCACGCTCGACGCCATAGCGGAAGAACGCAGAATTGTTCTGGAGCTCTGCTCGCAAATGCCGGATCCGTTGTGGGCGAAGGACAGTGGTTGCTCGGGCTGGTCGGTGCAAGACCTCGTGTCGCACATGGCGTGCAGCTTCTGGCTGGCTGTCGATCCGTCGAGGCTGCCCAGTCCCGGCGATTTGCCGGCCGAACGCGCGGCCGATCTCTATGTGGAATCGCGACGCTCTATGACCCCCGAAGAGGTGGTGGCCGACTATGAATCGGTCAGTGCCCGAGGGCTCGAGGTGCTCGCTGCGATAGAGGGCCAGGACATCGACATCCCCATCGGCGACGTCGGAACCTACCCGGCGTCGGTGGTGCCGACAACCTTTGTCTTCGAATCACTCATCCACACTCGCTACGACCTCTTTGCCCCCGACGGGCCGCTGCCGGGGGACCCACCGCCCGTCGACGAGCTGCGGCTTGCCCCCACCCTCGATTGGATCGAAGCGGCACTGCCACAGCAGAATGTGCCGCTGCTCAACGACTTACACACGGGCGTGGAGGTTCGCCTCGACGGGCTGTGCGCCCGCACCCTGCACATCGGCCCGCGCGCCGAGGTCGGGGCGCGTGTCACGTCCGACTCGCAGGCCTTCGTGCGCTGGGTGACCCAGCGCGGCACCTGGGGGGAGTTGGGTGTGCAGGCGGAGGGTGACCCGTCGTCGCTTGATGTCGTTCGCCGGCTCAGGGTGTTCTGAGCCGGGTCCGAACGCGACGCCACACCGGTCGGTCGCGCGATCCCGGACCTTCATACGGTATGTATGAGAATGCCTACGGAGGCGTGAAAGGTAAGGGTCGATGGCGCAGGGTGGTCGCCGCACGCAGGCCGAACGCGCGGCTGAGACACGCGATGCGTTGATCGGTGCCGCCCGGCCGTTGTTTGCGTCAGTGGGATTCGCCGACGCGTCCCTGGAAACGATCGTCCGCAACGCTGGGGTGACACGCGGCGCCCTCTATCACCATTTCGCCGACAAGACAGAGTTATTCGCGGCGGTGTTCGAGCGCGTCGAGGGGGAGATGGCCGCCCGGATGGTCGACGCGGTCGCCGCCGCCGGACACTCCGATCCCGTCGAGATCATGCGACTCTGTTCGGGACTTTGGTTGGATGCGTGCGCCGAACCCGAGATCCAGCGCATCGTCTTGCTCGAGGCGCTGGCGGTGCTGGGATGGGAACGCTGGAGCGACATCGGCCACCGCTACAACATCGGGTTCGTGACTGGACTGCTCACCGACGCCATCGAATCCGGCAGTATTCCCCGCCAGCCCGTCGAGGTGACCGCCCTGACGATCATGGGAGCACTACGCGAGGCGACGCTCTACATCGCCCGCGCCGACGATCATCGTCGGGCCCGCGCGGAAGCCGGCGCGGTGATGGACCGACTCATCGACGCGTTGCGCGCCAACGGTTCTGGCTAGTCCGCCGCACCGCTCGCCGATAGGTGTCGTTACGCCGCGATGCTGCCGCCCCCGTCGGCTCGGATGATCTGACCGGTGATGTAGCCGGCGTCGTCGTCCAACAGTGCGCAGATCGCATGGGCGATCTCGCGGGGTGTCCCGAGGCGGCGCAGCGGAATCGTCTGCAGCATACGCGCTTCGCGCTCGGAGCCGGCCGGGCTGAGCGCGCGGTACATCTCGGTTTCGATGGGCCCGGGCGCCACGGCGTTGACCGTGATGCCGGACTGCGCGAGCTCGCCGGCCCAGATCCGGGTGCACGCTTCCAGTGCCGCCTTCGTCGCCGCGTAGGGCGTGCGCTCCGAGGTGCCCAGTGTGGTCAAGCTGGTGACGTTGACGATGCGCCCCCACTCGTTGACCAGCATGCCGGGCAGCACCGCCTGGACCACCTGCACGGCGGCGCGCACGTTCAGGTCGTACGTGACGGCCAGATCGTCCAGATTGATCGAACCGATGCGGCCGAACCGGGCGACGGCCACGTTGTTGACCACCGCGTCGATGCGCCCGTTCGCCAGCACGCGCCCGAGCGCGGCGTCGGTCTCGACCCGATCGGTGAGGTCCGCCTCGTAGAACTCGCCCGGGAAGTCGTCGGGCGCGGTGCGAGCCAGGCCGACGGGTATGTCGCCGGACCTCTTCACCCGGTCGGCGACTGCCCGGCCGATCCCCTTCGATGCCCCGGTGATCAGTACGCGCCTTGCGGTCATGGTGTCCTCCTTCAACGGCTTCGTATGATTACTGAAACGTTCTGGAATGCAAATGTTGCATAACGTTGTTGTTATGGGCGATGGCGTTGCCCTTATGGAGGATCGATGACGACGTTGGCGCAGCTCAGAACGTTCATTGCGGTGGTCGATCAGGGCGGTTTCACGGCGGCCAGCCGCCGGCTGGGGTTATCCCAGCCGGCCGTCAGCCGCACCGTCGCCACGCTGGAAAAAGAGCTGGGCCTGCCGCTGTTCGTTCGCCGCCGAGACGGGCTCTCCCTGACTGAAGCGGGTGCCATCGCGCTGACGCACGCGCGAGAGGCGGCGCGCCACCTCACGTTGATGCGCACCGAGGTCGCCGGCCTGGCGGGCGACATCACCGGGACGCTGAGCCTCGCGAGCCTGCCGTCGGCCACCGCAACGCTCGTCGCGCCCCAACTCCGGGCGTTCGCCCAGCGGCATCCGGCCGTCACCATCCGGCTGCTCGAGGGTAGTGAGCAAGAGATTCGGGATTGGCTCGACCAGGGGGCCGCCGAAGCCGGTGTGGTCAGCCTGCCCAGCAAGGGCCTTGACGTCGCCGTCCTCGGCGAACAGGACATGGTTGCGGTGGTGCCGGCCGAGCACCGGCTGGCAGCCAAGGACGTCGTCACCTACGCCGACTTGGCCAAGGAACCCTTCGTTCGTGGTACGGGCGGATGTGCGGATGTGTTCATGCCGATCGCGCGCCGCGCCGGGGTCGAATTCGACCTGGCCTTCGAAGCACGCGAGATCGCGGCGACGCTCGAGATCGTGCGCGCCGGCCTGGGAGTGAGCATCCTGCCCAGCGCCGGCCTGCCAGAACTGCCCGGCGTCGCGGTGCGTCCGCTGCTGCCCCAGACCGTGCGGCGCCTCGGCGTCGCGGTCTCCGCGAGTGCGTCCGCCCCCGCGCGCGCATTCCTCGACCAGATCGCCGCGCTGAATCTGCGCTGATTCGATTGGGCCAGCGCGGTTTTGATCCCCGACGGGACTCGTGGCTGTCGGTGACCACGTGCGCGGCGCGACGCGTTTTCAGCCGCACCGACCCGACGTGGTATCTTCGCCGACGTGACTATCGGCGTGCGCGCGTATTGGCGCTTTATCGTGGCTCCGGGTGGAGCCGGCGATGCGGCGGCCGATTGACGCACGCGCACGACTGATACCCGGAGCCCAGCAGTGACCACACGGTCGCTGCTTTTCGTTTTTCAGGGCATCGGGAACCAGCGGGCGTGCCCTGGGAGCCAGCACAGAAAGGCACACACCCTCCATGTCCATCATCAATTACGAGACGGCGACCATCGACACGTCCGACCACCGGATCGTCTCGTTCCGGGAACTGTCGGCACCGGCGGTGATTCGCACCGAACTGCCGTTGACCGCCCGGCGCGCCCAGGCCGTCCAGCGCGATCGTGACGAGATCTCGGCGATCCTGGCCGGTGGTGACGATCGGCTGTTGCTGGTGGTCGGCCCGTGCTCGGTGCACGACCCCGTCGCCGCGCTCGATTACGCACGCCGGCTCGCGCCGATGGCCGCCGACTACGCGGATCGGCTGAAGATCGTGATGCGCGTCTACTTCGAAAAGCCGCGGACCACCGTCGGGTGGAAGGGACTGATCAACGACCCCAACATGGATGGCAGCTTCGACGTCGAGCGGGGCATCCGCGTCGCGCGCGGGTTGTTACTCGACATCATCGACGTCGGCCTGCCGGTGGGGTGCGAATTTTTAGAGCCCACCAGTCCTCAGTACATCGCCGACGCCGTCGCGTGGGGCGCGATCGGCGCCCGCACCACCGAGTCGCAGGTGCACCGCCAGTTGGCGTCGGGCCTGTCGATGCCCGTCGGGTTCAAGAACGGCACCGATGGCAACGTTCAGGTCGCCATCGACGGGGTCAAAGCCGCTGCGGCGCAGCACAATTTCTTCGGTACCGACGACTTCGGTCGTGCGGCCGTCGTCGAGACCATGGGCAATCCCGACTGCCACGTCATCCTTCGGGGTGGCACCACCGGACCAAACTACGACGCCGCCGCGGTGGCCAGCGCCATCGAACGGCTTGGCAAGGCCGGGCTTTCCGGGCAGGTCATGATCGACTGCTCACACGCCAACTCGGCCAAAGACCATGTGCGCCAAGCCGAGGTCACCGCCGAGGTGACCGCACGCATCGCCGGGGGCGAGCGCGGTATCGCCGGACTGATGCTGGAAAGCTTCCTGGTCGCCGGCGCCCAATCGCTCGGCGGGGAGCTGGTCTACGGCCAGTCCGTGACCGATCGGTGCATGGACTTCACCACGACCGCGGGGCTGTTGGCTGACCTCTACGCGGCGATGGGCTGACCGCGGGCCACGGGGGCTGGGCCCGCGTCACCGAGGGGCGGGCGCCTGTCGCGACGAAACCTGGCCGGCGATCGCCTTCTTGTCGATCTTGCCGATCGGGGTGGTGGGCAGGGACGTCATCGCCACCAAGACGTCGGGGCGGGCGTGCGCGGCCACACCGCGCTCGTCGAGGTAGCCGTTCAATTCCGCCAGCGACAGTTCAGGGCCGTCGAAAACCACGGCCGCACAGATCTTCTCGCCCAGGTAAGGGTCGGGCAGCGCGACGGCGGCGGCCGAGAAGATCGTCGGATGGCTGTGCAGCTGCTCCTCCAGGTCCGCCGCCGAAATGGTCTCTCCGCCACGGCAAATCACGTCCTTGACCCGACCGGTCACCACCAGATAGCCGTCGTTGCGCAGCCGCACCACGTCACCGCTGCGGAAGAACCCTTGCGCGTCGAAGCTGCGTTCGTTGTCGCGCTCGGCCCGAAAGTAGCCGTTGAACGTGTACGGTCCGCGGACCAGTAGTTCGCCCTCCTCGCCCGGCGGCACCGGGTTGCCCTCCGCATCGACGACGCGCAGTTCGTCGGCCGGACACAATGGCCGGCCCTGGGTGTGTTCGGTGAGTTCCGGGGGATCGTCGAGCCGGGTGTAGTTCAGCAGCCCCTCGGCCATCCCGAACACCTGCTGCAGGCCCGGGGTCAATGCGCTGCGCACCAAGCGGGCATCTTCGGCTTCCAGCTTGGCGCCGCCAACCTGCAAGAGCCGCAGCGTCTTTGGTGTCACGGGTTCCCAGTCGCAAGCTTGCGCCCACAACTTGGCCAACGCCGGCACCAGGGCGGTCACCGTGACGCGGTGGCGTTCGATGGCGGCAAAGGCCGCCTCGGGGCTGGGGTCGGTGCCGAAAACGGTGGTGGCGCCGACCGTCATCGCACCGAGCAGACCCGGACAGGCAAGCGGGAAGTTGTGCCCGGCGGACAGCACCGCCAAATACACGTCGTCGCGGGTGAGCCCGCAGAGTGCGGCGCTGGCCTTCGCGTTGAAGACATAGTCGTCATGGGTGCGGGGGATGAGCTTGGGCGTGCCGGTGGTGCCGCCCGAAACCAACAGCAGCGCAGGCGATCCCGGATCGGGTGCCGGTGGCCGCGCGCCGGTGGTCGTCCCATCGCGCAGTTGGGTCCACGAGGTGAACGGTCCCGGGTCGCCGTCGACGATGACGTGCCTGAGCGCGCCGTGCCGCTCGACGAGGCGCTGCGCCATGGTCCGGTAGTCGAATCCGCCTGCGGTGTCGGCGATCAGCAACCCGGTGGCCTCGCTGACCGTGGCGAAATGTCCCAGTTCGGTGGCCCGGTGACCGGGCAGGCACATCACCGGTATCGCCCCGGCCCGCAGCAGCCCGAACAGCGCCACCGCGAACTGACAGCCGTTCGGCAATTGCAGCAACACCCGATCGCCCGGCGCGATACCCGCGCCGCACAGTCCATCGGCCGCGCGGTTAGCCTGGTCGTCCAGGTCCGCATAACTGAGGCCGGTGTCGCTCATGGCGTCGATGACGGCGACTCGGTCGGGCCATTGCTGGGCCGCGTCGGTCAGGATCGTGTCCAGGGGCCGCCCCGCCCAGTAGCCGGCCGCCCGATAGGCGGCGCTCCGATCGGCGGGGAAGGGCACGAACCCGTCGAGGACTCCGGCCGGCGGCTGCGGTGTGTTCGGGCTCATGGCTCCTTCAGCGGGGGCTTCGGACGGGGCTAGTAGCGGGGACGCAGGGAGTAAGGATAGGGTAACCAAAAAATTAGGGCAGCCTGTGCTAATTCAGGGAGGGTCTGTGGTGCACGCCTCGGCACGCTCGGAGGACATCCGGGCGGAGGTGGCCGAACTGCTCGGCGTCGACGTCGATGCAGTTCAGCCGGGTGACAACCTCATCAGCCAGGGCCTGGACTCGATCCGGATCATGACGTTGGCCGGCCGGTGGCGCCGCCGGGGCGTCGCCATCGACTTCGCCGCCCTGGCCGAGCAGCCGACGATCGACGCCTGGGCCCGGCTGGTCGCCGCCGACGGGCACGGCGCCGACCGGCGGACCGTTCCCGCCGAGACGGACCGGAGCGCTGAGCCGTCGGCCGAGGACGAGCCGTTTGCCCTGGCCCCGATGCAGCACGCGATGTGGGTGGGCCGCCAGGACCACCAGCAGCTCGGTGGTGTCGCCGGGCACCTCTACGTCGAATTCGACGGTGGCCCGATCGATCCGGAGCGGCTGCGCGCGGCGGCCACCGCGCTGGCACGTCGCCATCCGATGCTGCGGGTGCGGTTCCTGCCCGACGGCACGCAACACATCCCCCCGGCCGACCAGAGCGGCGCCTTCCCGGTGGAGGTCGAGGACCTGCGCCAGCTGAGCACCGACGAGGTCGAGCGGCGGCTCGCCGACATCCGCGACGCGAAATCACACCAGCAGCTCGACGGCGCGGTGTTCGAACTGGCGGTGACGCTGTTGCCGTGCGGGCGGTCCCGGCTGCATGTCGATTTGGACATGCAGGCCGCCGACGCGATGAGCTATCGGACCCTGATGGGCGACCTGGCGGCCCTCTACGGCGGCCGCGACCTCCCCGAGCTGAGCTACACCTATCGGCAGTACCGCCAAGCCATCGAGGCCGAAGAGGCCCAGCCGCAACCGGCCCGCGACGCCGACCGGGACTGGTGGGCGCAGCGTCTGCCGGAGCTGCCCGACCCGCCGGCGTTGCCGTCCATCGGTGGCCGCGGCTCGAAGCAGAGCACGCGGCGCTGGCACTGGCTGGACCCGCAAACCCGCGATGCGCTGTTCGCCCGCGCTCAGGCGCGCGGCATCACCCCGGCCATGGCCCTGGCCGCGGGATTCGCCAATACCCTGGCGCGCTGGTCGACCACGTCGCGCTTTTTGCTGAACGTCCCACTGTTCGGGCGGCAGCCCCTGCACCCCGACGTCGACTCGTTGGTCGGTGACTTCACCTCCTCGCTGCTGCTCGACGTCGATCTCGCCGGCGCCCACACCGCGGCGGCGCGGGCCCAGGCCGTGCAGGGCGCGATGCGCACGGCCGCCGCCCATTCCGCCTATCCGGGACTGTCGGTGCTGCGCGACCTCAGCCGTCATCGCCGCACTCAGGTGCTCGCCCCGGTGGTATTCACCAGCGCGCTGGGACTCGGCGAACTGTTCAGCCGCGAGGTGACGGACCGATTCGGCACACCGGGATGGATCATCTCCCAGGGGCCGCAGGTGCTGCTGGACGCGCAGGTCACCGAATTCGACGGCGGCGTCCTGGTGAATTGGGATGTGCGCGAAGGCATGTTCCCCCCGGGCGTCATCGACGCCATGTTCGCCTACCACATCGACGAGCTGCTGCGGCTGGCCTGCGCCGACGACGCGTGGGAGGCGCCGGGCCCGCCGGCACTGCCCCAGGCGCAGCGCGCGGTGCGCGAGGCGGCCAACGCCCGCACCGCGGAACCCAGCGGAGAAGCCTTGCACGACGGGTTCTTCCGGCAGGCCGAGCGGCAGCCCGACGCCCCGGCGGTGTTCGCCAGCACCGGTGACCTCAGCTATGCACAACTGCGCGACCAGGCGCTGGCGGTGGCCGCGGCGCTGCGCGCCGCCGGGGTGGCCACCGGCGAGACCATCGCGATCATGGGGCCCAAAACCGCCGAGCAGATTCCGGCCTTGCTGGGCATCCTGTCCGTCGGTGCCGTCTACCTGCCGATCGGCGCCGACCAGCCGCGCGATCGCGCCGAGCGCATCCTCGAAACCGGTGCGGTGAGGCTGGCCCTCGTCTGCGGCGGACGACCGCTGTCCGTGCCGGTGCCAGAACTGGTGCTGGCCGATATCCTTCGCGACGCCCCTGCGAGCGCCGAGATTACTTCAGCGAGAATCGATCCCGCCGCGCTCGCCTACGTGTTGTTCACGTCGGGCTCCACCGGCGAGCCCAAGGGCGTCGAGGTCACCCACGACGCGGCGATGAACACCGTGGAATTCATCGCCCGCCACTTCGAGATCGGCCCCGCGGATCGATGCCTGGCGCTGTCGACCCTGGAGGGCGACATCTCGGTGATGGACGTCTTCGTCACCCTGCGCACGGGCGGTTCCCTCGTGGTGGTCGACGAAGCGCAGCGACGCGATCCCGACGCCTGGGCCCGGCTCATCGAGACTCACCAGATCACCGTGCTGCACTTCATGCCCGGCTGGCTGGAGATGCTCGTCGAAGTCGGCCGCGGGCGGCTGTCCTCGGTGCGGGTGATCCCGACCGGCGGCGACTGGGTGCGGCCCGAGGTGGTGCGCCGCTTCCACGCCGAAGCGCCCGACCTGCGCTTCGCCGGCCTCGGCGGTGCGACCGAAACCCCGGTGCACAACAGCATTTTCGAGGTGACCGAAGCGATTCCGGAGGATTGGACGGCCTTGCCGTTCGGCGTCCCGCTTCCCAATAACGCCTGCCGTGTCGTCGATGACACCGGGGCCGACTGCCCGGACTGGGTGCCCGGCGAATACTGGGTGTCCGGACGCGGCATCGCGCGCGGCTACCGTGGGCGTCCCGATCTCACCGCCGAACGCTTCGTCGAGCACGACGGCCGAATCTGGTACCGCACCGGCGATCTGGTGCGGTACTGGCCGGACGGCACCCTCGAATTCGTGGGCCGCGCCGACCACCGGGTCAAGATCAGCGGCTATCGCGTCGAGTTGGGTGAGGTCGAGACCGCGCTGCGGCGCGTGCCCGGGGTGCGCACGGCGGTGGCCGCCCTGATCGCGGTGTCCGGCGAATCCGACGTGCTGGCCGCCCAGGTGTGCACCGACGACGCCGCCCTGACCGCCGAGCGAATCCGGCAGCGTCTCGCTGACCTCGTGCCCGCACACATGGTCCCGCGCCACATCGCGGTGGTGGAGCGGATCGGGTTCACCGACGCCGGAAAGCTCGACCGCCGGGCCGTGGCACGCGAGTTGGAAGCCGCTGTGGCGCAATCGCAGCGGCCGGGCCACCGGGCGCCGTCGACGCCATTGGAAACCGCGCTGGCACTGATCGTCGGCGAGCTGCTCGGTCGGGAACATATCGGGGTCGACGACGACTTCTTCGCCCTCGGCGGCGATTCGGTGCTCGCCACTCAGGCGGTGGCGAGAATTCGGGCCTGGCTGGATGCGCCGGACATCATGGTCGCCGACATCTTCGCCAATCGAACCGTGTCGACGCTGGCCGCGGTGCTCAGTGCCGGCGAGGACGACCCCGGCCGGCTCGACCAGGTCGCCGAGCTCTATCTGGAGGTTATCGGCATGGACGCCGAATCGGTTCTGGCGGCCTCTCAGCAACCCGCGAAATCGTAGATTGCGCAATGACATTGAATAATCTGATCACCGTGTCTGCCACGTTCCCGTCCTGGATCAAACTGACCCCGGGCCGCAACAACGGGTCGTCCACCGGAGCCACCGTGGTGTTTCCGCACGCCGGCGCGGCCGCCGCAAGCTATCGGGTGCTGGCGGCGGCGCTGGCCGCCGGCGGCGACACCTACATCGTGCAGTACCCGCAACGCGCCGACCGCCTCAGCGAGCCCGGCCACGACAGCGTGCACGACCTGGCCGCCAGCCTCTTCCAAGCGGCACCGTGGTCCAGCGTCGCGCCGCTGAAGTTGTTCGGGCACAGCATGGGTGCCGTCGTCGCCTTCGAGTTCGCCCGGGTCGCCGAGACGCACGGCACGGCCGTGCAAAAGCTGTGGGTGTCGGCCGGCCCGCCACCGTGCGTCGTCGCCGACATGCCCGAACTGCCGACCAGTGATGACGGGCTGCTGGCCGATATCGCCGATCTGGGCGGTACCGACCCCGAACTGCTTGCCGACGAAGAGTTCTCCGAACTGCTGACCACCGCGGTGCGCGCCGACTATCAGGCCTTCAACGGTTATGACCCCAGCCCCGACGTCCGCATCGGCGCCGACATTCACGTGCTGGGCGGCCATGACGACCACCGCATCGCCACCGGCGTGCTGCGGCAGTGGGAAAGGCACACCGCCGGATCCTTCGCCCTGTCGTTGTACGACGGCGGGCACTTCTACGTCTACGACCACGTCGAAGCGATCGCCGCGCAGGTGAATGCCGGGTGATGCCAATGTCTGACGAGGGGTTCGGCTCGGGCCGCGGCGCCGAGTATGCCGACCCGGTCGTGATCGTGGGAATGGGTGTGGAGGCACCCGGGGGCATCGAAACCGCCGAGGCCTACTGGGATCTGCTGGCCCACGGCCGTGAGGCGCTGGGCCCGTTTCCCACCGACCGCGGTTGGGCGGTGCCAGAACTGCTCGCCGGCTCGCGCCGCAACGGCTTCAAAGAGATCCATGACCGCGGCGGATTCCTCACCGGGGCAACCACCTTCGATCCGGAATTCTTCGGGATCTCGCCCCGCGAGGCCGTCGTGATGGATCCGCAGCAGCGGGTGGCGCTTCGGGTGGCCTGGCGGGCGTGCGAGAACAGCGGCATCAATCCCGACGAGCTGGCCGGTCACGATGTGGGCTGCTTCGTCGGCGCCTCGGCCACTGGGTACGGACCCGACATGGCCCAATTCTCCGAACACAGCGGTCATCTGCTCGCCGGGACCGCGCTCAGTGTGATCTCGGGTCGCATCGCCTACACGCTGGGATTGGCCGGGCCGGCGCTGACCTTGGATTCCTCGTGCGCGTCGGCGCTGGTGGCCTTCCACGTCGCGGTGCGTTCACTGCAGAACGACGACTGCGATCTGGCGATCGCGGGCGGGGTCAACGTGCTGGGCTCACCGGGCTTTTTCGTCGAGTTCTCCAAGCAACACGCGCTCTCCGACGACGGATACTGCCGCCCCTACAGCGCGCAGGCCAGCGGGACCGTGTGGGCCGAGGGCGCGGCGATGTTTGTGCTGCAACGCAAATCGGCCGCCCTGCGTGCCGGCCGGCGGATCGTCGCCGAGGTGCGCGCCACCGCCATGAATCAGGACGGGCGCAGCGCCGGTCTGAGCGCGCCCAGCGGCGAGGCCCAGGTCCGGCTGTTCCAGCGGGCCATCAGCCAGGCCGGGGTCAAGCCCGCCGAGGTGGGGATGATCGAGGGGCACGGCACGGGGACCCGCCTGGGCGACCGAACCGAGCTGCGCTCGCTGGCCCAGACCTACGGCGACACCGAGCCCGGCGCCGGAGCATTGCTGGGTTCGGTCAAATCCAACGTCGGTCACTCGTTGGCCGCCGCCGGCGCGCTGGGTCTGGCCAAGGTGCTGGTCTCCGCCGAGCACGGCGCCGTCCCACCCACCCTGCACGCCGGCGACGCCAGCCCCGAAATCGAATGGGACAAGCAAGGACTGCGGTTGGCCCAGACCTTGACACCGTGGCCGGCCGTCGACGGGCAGCGCACCGCCGCGGCGTCCGCGTTCGGCATCGCCGGCACCAACGCGCACCTGATCGTCTCCGTCCCCGAGGTTGCATGATGCTCACCCACGGCCTGCCGGACGGGCGTATCCCGGTGCTGCTGAGCGCCCACGATCCAGAGCTGATCCGCCGCGACGCCGCCGCGATCGCCGATTACCTTGGCCGCGTCCCGGACTCGGCGGATCTGACCGCCGCGGTCGCTTCCACCCTGCTGAGGTTGCGGAGGTTGCGACGGCACCGCGCGGTGGTGCGCGCGGCAGGCAGCACCGAGCTCGTCGCGGGTCTGTCCGCGATCGCCAACGGCGAGGAGCACGAGCTGGTCTCGTACTCCGCGAGGACGACACCGCCGCGGGTCGCGTTCGTGTTTCCCGGCCAGGGCAATCAATGGCAGGCGATGGGGGCCGGCGCCTACCAACGGTTACCGGCCTACCGCGAGGCCGCCGACCGGTGCGCGCAGGCATTCGCTTCCGCCGGATTCGCTTCTCCGCTGCCGTATCTGGTGGGCGACGAACCGCGCAACTGGTCGCGCCCCGAGATCCAGGGCGCGCAGTTCACCCACGCGGTGAGCCTGGCCGAGGCATGGCGGTCCCGCGGGGTCCTGCCCGACATCACCATCGGTCACAGCCTCGGTGAGGTGGCGGCGGCCTATGTGGCGGAGGCGATAGCACTGCCCGACGCGGTCGCTTTGGTGGTTGCTCGCGCGACCGTGGTCGACCAGCTCACCGGCCACTACGCAATGGCGGTGCTGGGCACCGGGCTGGACATCGCGGAGTCGTTGCTCGCGGAAACGCCGGGCTGGTTGGAAGTTTCGGCGGTCAACGGCCCGTCGTCGACCGTGGTCGCCGGTGATCATGACGCGGTGGCCGCCGCGGTCGCACTGGCCCAACGGCGCGGCATCTTCAGCCAGCAACTGTCCGTCGACTATCCCGGACACACCAGTGCGCTCCGACCGTTGCGTTCGAGCCTGGCCGAGCTGACACCGAAGTCGACCTTCCGGGATGCCCCGGTGCGGTTCATCGGATCGACGCTGGGGACCGAGCTGGGGGAGGCGACCGACTTCTCCGGCTATTGGTATGAAAACCTTTGCGGCACCGTACGATTCGACCTGGCCGTGCAATATGCCCGCGGTTGTGGGGCCGACGCGTTCGTTGAGCTCTCGGCGCACCCGTCCTTGCTGTACCCGCTGGGCGACATCGTCGACGACGAGTCCGCCGTCATCGTCGGCTCGGGTCATCGCGACCGGTCCATCACCGATTCGCTGTCGGCGAGCATCACCGCACTCGCGGCCGCCGACCCCGGCTGCCGGTGGGCCGACGCGATCCCGACGGCCGATCTGCCCGCGCTGCGCGGCTTCCCCAACGCGCCGATGCGTGCGGTGCACCTGTGGGCGGCGCCGCAACGGGTGACCGAAGCGGCGCCGGCGCCGGCGCTCACCGTGGCCGTCGAGGACTGGCAGCCGGTCACGGCGCCCGTCACACCCGGCGCAAGCAGCCTCGACATCGCCTTCGTCGGTGCGGGCACCCTGACGCAGTGGCTGCTCGAAACCGTTGCCGCGCATGGTGCTTGCCGAGCGGTGCCACCGGACGAGGCGGAAATTCTTGTGATCGCCGCCCCGGGACTCGACCCGCTCGACCCCGCCTCCGCAATCGAGCGGATCGCAGGCCGCCCCGACGCGGGCCTACCGGACTACCCCGCACTCATCGGCCCCCGGTGCCGGACCGTCTGGTTGCTCACCGCCGGTGCCGAACACGTCGACCGCGATGACGCCAATGTGTCTCCCGCACAGGCGGCGCTGGCGGCGATGCATCGCAGCATCGGCTTCGAATTCCCGGACCAGGCATTCGGGCACCTGGACCTCGAACACCGCGATTTCGACCCCGCAACGGCACGGCTCGCCATCGACGTGCTGCTGGATGAGGTGGCCGAGGTCGCCGTGCGCGGCGCCGGATCGCCGCGACGCCACGTCCGCACGTTCCGTGCGTGCCGCCAATCGGCGACCCCGCGCCCGCTCGATACCGCCGCCTTGGACGACGTGGTGATCACCGGCGGCAGCGGAGCGATCGGCCTGCAGTACGCGCGGTATTGCCTGGAACGCGGCGCCCGGACCGTCACCCTGCTGAGCCGCCACGGTGTTGGTCCGACGGTGCTGCGCGAGCTCGTCGGCCAGTATGACGCCAAAGTCCACGCCCCCCAATGCGATATCACCGATAGGGACGCCCTGGCCGCCGTCGCCGCCGAATATGCGGGTTCGGGCGCGTCACTGCTGATCCACACCGCGGGCATCGCGCGGGCCCTTTCACGATCGGATCTCAGCGGCGCTGACGTTGCGGCGGTGTGCGCGGCCAAAGTCCGCGGACTGGCCTTGCTGGCCGACGTGTGGCCGCTGCGCCCGGACTGCCGGATCCTGGCCTGCTCGTCGGTATTCGGGGTCTGGGGCGGGCACCACCACGCGGCCTACGCGGCATCCAACCGGATGCTCGACGTGTTGGCCGCCCAGTTGCGCGCCGCCGGCCGCGACTGCACGGCGATCCGCTGGGGCCTGTGGCAGGGCGCCGGGGTCGTGGTGGGCACCGAGATCACGCGCACCGAGCGTTCCGGTCTGGTGGCGATGGACCCGCAGCGGGCGATCGAGGCCAGCCTGTACGGCTACGACGGCGATCCGCTGATCTTCGACGCCGACTTCGAGCGGCTTCAGGTTTTCTTCGAAAGCCAGGGCATGCCAATGCCGTTCAGCGATGCACGCACCGGCGAGGGCGAGGAAACCGACACCTCGACTGAGAAGCCGCTCGCCGACATCGTGCGGGCCGAACTGGCGGCGACGCTTCACCTGGGTGATTCGCTGTCGATCGACCCGGGCGCCTCGCTGATCGACCTGGGTGTGGACTCCTTGCTCGCACTCGATTTACGCAAACGGCTGCGCCGGACGGTGGGGAACTCGGTTCCGGTGTCCCGCATGCTCGGCGGCATCACGGTGACCGAGCTGATCGACGCGCTGCGTGCCGACCCGACCGGCGCGCCCGCGGCGAAGCCGTCATTCGAGCGCGCCGGCGCCGCCAACGGTGCGCACCACTCAACGCTCGCGATGCTAGAAAGGTTGGACTCCTAGCGTGACTAACACCACCGGCGTCAGCACCCGGCTCGACGACGAACGCCTGGAACTGCTGCGCCGCAAGCTGACCGAACGCGGCCTGGCCAGGACGGCGGGCGCGGCGCCCGCGTCGGCCGACGACGGGCCACGCATGTCGGTCGGCCAGCACCGGATGTGGTTCGTGCAGTCAGTCGATCCTGACAGCGCGCTGCTTAACATCTGCGTCTCCTACCGCCTGTCCGGCACCGTCGACATCGCACAGCTGCATCGTGCGGTCGACGCCGTCGCCGCGCGACACCCGGTGCTGCACACGACGTATGCCAGCGACGCCGAGGGCGATCCGCATCCGGTGATTCGCGAGGACCTGCGGCCCGAGTGGGCCGAACACGACCTGGCCGGGTTGACCGACCAGGCGCGCCGGCTGCGGCTGGACGTGTTGGCGCAGCGCGACTTTCGCCGCCCATTCGACCTGAGCAAGGATTCGCCGCTGCGGGTCACGGTGGCGCGGCTGGCCGACGACGAGCTGATGCTGCTGATCACCGCGCATCACATCGCCTGGGACGACGGCTCGTGGGCACCGTTCTTCGCGGATCTGACTCGCGCCTACACCGACCCCGACGCCTTCGGCGATGCGCAGGTCCGCCCAGGCATTTCGGGGGATGCGGCCGCCGTTCGTCAGGCGGATCTGGACTACTGGCGCCCGCTGATGGCCGACCTGCCGGAGCCACTCGAGCTTCCCGGGCCCAACGGTTCGGTCGTGCCCACGACCTGGCGCGCGCAGCGCGCGGTCGCGCAATTGTCGCCCGACACCGTCGACCGGGCCGCGGCGTTGGCCCGCGACACGGGTGCCACCCCGTACATGGTGTTGATGGCGGCCTTCGCCGCCCTGGTGCACCGCTATACCCAGTCGACCGACTTCCTGGTGGCCGCCCCGGTGCTCAACCGCGGCGTGGGCACCGAGGATGTCATCGGCTACCACGGCAACACGGTGGTGATCCGGCTGCGCCCGCAGCCGCACCAGACGTTCCGTGAGCTGCTGAGCCAGACCCGTGACGGCGCGGTGGGCGCCTTCGCTCATTCGCGCGCCGACCTGGATTGGCTGGTCCGCGAGTCGAATCCCGATCGCCGGCATGGCGCCGACCGGATGACCCGGGTGAGCTTCGGGCAGCGGGAGCCCGATGGCCGCGGCTTCTGCCCGCCGGGCGTGCGTTGCGAACGCGGCGAATTGCGCGGCCATTTCAACCAATTGCCGTTGAGCCTGATGGTCGAGCTGGACCGGACACCCGACGGCGCCGGCGGTGGCGTGATCGAGGCGGAATACCTCGTCGAGGTGATGGACCAGCAGTTGGTCGAGCAATTGCTGCGCCACTACGCCGCCCTGCTGGATGGCGTGCTGTCCGACCCCGACGTGAAGCTGTCGGCGTGCGCGCTGATGGGCGCAGAAGACGCCGAGTGGCTGCGCGCGGTGTCGACCGGCGAGGAGTTCGTCACACCGGCCAGCACGTTGCCCGAGCTGGTCAGCCGCCGGGCGGGTCTGACGCCGGATGCCGTTGCGGTCGTCTACGAGGGGCGTGCTTACTCCTACCGGGAGATCGACGAAGAGTCGAACCGGTTGGCGCACTGGCTGATCGAGCAGGGGATCGGCACCGAAGACCGCGTCGCGGTGCTGCTGGACAAGTCGCCCGAATTGGTCATCACCGCGCTCGGGGTGCTCAAGGCGGGCGGGGTTTATCTGCCGGTGGATCCCACCTATCCGGAGGACCGGCTGAGCTTCATTCTCGACGACGCGGACGCCAAACTGGTGCTGCGCGAGCCGGTTTCCGACGCCGCACGCTATCCGGGCACCGCGCCCACGAAGTTGATCCGGCCGCTGAGCCCGCAAAACACCGCCTACCTGATCTACACCTCGGGCTCCACCGGGCTGCCCAAGGGTGTGCCGGTGCCGCACGCGCCCATCGCCGAGTACTTCGTCTGGTTCGGCGACGAATACCGCATCGACGACACCGACCGGCTGCTGCAGGTCGCCTCGCCCAGCTTCGACGTGTCGATGGGCGAGATCTTCGGCACGTTGATCATGGGGGCCCGCTTGGTGATTCCGCGGCCCGACGGGCTGCGCGACATCGGCTATCTCACCGATCACGCCGACGGGAACTGGCTGCAGGGCATTGTCGAGCAGATATACCTGAGTGTTGATCTTGGGTCGGCCGATCGGCACCACCCGGGTGCCCTGGGTGCCTTCCACCGGGTAGCTGGTGCAGTTCACCACGGTCTCGGTCGGCCCGTAGAAGTTGTACAGCGACGCGTCGAAGGTGGCGTGGAACTTGTCGGCGATCTCACCGGGCAGGGCCTCGCCGCCGATCGGCACGCGCCGCAGCGTCCGCCACTGGCTGACGCCCGGCAGGGACAGGAAGAGCCCCAGCAACGACGGCACGAAGTGCATGGAGGTGATGCCTTCGCGGGCCAAAAGATCGGTGAGATAGCCGATGTCGCGCAGCCCGTCGGGCCGCGGAATCACCAAGCGGGCCCCCATGATCAACGTGCCG
>NZ_LZLL01000260.1:0-3555 GCF_001669335.1 Mycobacterium sp. 1245852.3
GCGTGATCGTCGTGGTCGAGGCCGAGCACCTGTGCATGGCGATGCGCGGTGTGCGTAAGCCCGGAGCGGTTACGACCACCTCGGCGGTGCGCGGCCTGTTCAAAACCAACGCGGCTTCTCGAGCGGAGGCGCTCGACCTGATCCTGCGTAAGTGAGTCTGGCGCCCGTGCAGGTAATGGGAGTTCTGAACGTCACTGACGATTCGTTCTCCGACGGCGGCCGCTACCTCGATCCCGACAAGGCGGTGGCGCACGGGTTGGCCTTGGTCGCCGACGGCGCCGACATCGTCGACGTCGGGGGAGAGTCGACCCGGCCCGGCGCCACGCGGATCGACCCCGGGGTCGAAACCGCCCGGGTTATACCCGTCGTCAAAGCGCTTGCGGCTCAAGGGATCACTGTCAGCATCGACACCATGCACGCCGATGTCGCGCGCGCGGCGCTGTGCGGCGGAGCGCGCATCGTCAACGACGTGTCCGGCGGCCGTGCCGATCCCGCGATGGCGCCCCTGCTGGCCGACGCGAAAGTGCCGTGGGTGCTGATGCATTGGCGATCGGTGTCGGCCGAGCGCCCGCACGCGGCGCCGCAGTACCGCGACGTGGTGGGCGAGGTGCGCGACGAGCTGCTGGCCAGCGTCGACGCCGCGGTGTCCGCCGGTGTCGACCCCGACCAGTTGATGATCGATCCCGGATTGGGGTTCGCCAAGACGGGACAACACAATTGGGCGCTGCTGCATGCCCTGCCGCAGCTGGTCGCCACCGGCATCCCGGTGCTGCTGGGTGCGTCGCGCAAACGGTTCCTCGGTACGTTGTTAGCCGGGGTCGACGGTGCGCCGCGACCGCCCGACGGGCGCGAGACGGCCACCGCGGTGGTGTCGGCGCTGGCCGCCCTGCACGGCGCCTGGGGGGTGCGGGTGCACGACGTGCGCGCCACGGTCGATGCCCTCAAGGTCGTAGCGGCCTGGACCGGCGGGTCGCACACGGAACTGGCTGGAGACAATGGCTGATCGAATCGAATTGCGCGGCTTGACGGTTCGCGGACAACACGGGGTGTTCGACCACGAGCGTGCCAACGGTCAGGACTTCGTCGTCGACATCACGGTGTGGATCGACCTCGCCGGCGCCGCCGCCAGCGACGAACTGGCCGACACCTATGACTACGCGGCGCTGGCCCGGCTGGCCGCCGACGTGGTGGCCGGGCCCGCGCGCAACCTGATCGAGACGGTCGGCGCCCAGATCGCCGACCAGGTGATGGACGACGAGCGCGTGCACGCCGTCGAGGTGGTGGTGCACAAGCCGCAGGCTCCGATCCCGCAGCAGTTCGCCGACGTCGCCGTGGTGGTGCGGCGGTCGCGCCGCGGCGGCCGCGGTTCGGTGGTTCCGGCGGGCGGGGCCCTATGACACGCGTGGTGCTGTCGATCGGCTCGAACCTGGGCGACCGGCTGGCCCGGTTGCAGTCCGTCGTCGACGGGCTGGGGGAGACGGTGCGCGCAGTGTCACCGGTGTACGAGACCGACCCCTGGGGCCGGGTGGATCAGGCGCCGTTCCTCAACGCGGTGGTGATCGCCGACGACCCGTCCCGGGACGGGCAGGCCTGGCTGCGCCGCGCGCAGGAATTCGAGCGGGCGGCGGGCCGCGTGCGCGGGGAGCGCTGGGGGCCGCGCACCCTCGACGTCGACCTGATCGCCTGCTACGGCCCGACCGAGGTGATCTCCCGGGAGAACAACCTGACGCTGCCGCACCCGCTGGCCCACCTCCGGGCATTCGTACTCATTCCCTGGCTGGACGTCGAGCCGGACGCGCGGCTGACCCTGGCCGATGGTCCGCAGCCGGTCGCGGGCCTGCTCGCCCAGCTGGAAGCGGCCGACCGGGACGGCGTCCGGCCGACCGACCTGACCCTGCGGTTCAACGGGAAGCCGGCCGATCGGGGGCCGACGACCTGATGGGACCCACCCGCAAGCGTGACCTGACCGCCGCGGTGGTGGGCACCGCCGTGGTGGGATACCTGCTGGTCAAGGGCCTATACCGGTGGTTTCCGCCGATCACCGTGTGGACCGGCCTGTCGCTGCTGGCGGTGGCCGTCGTCGAGGCGCTGTGGGCGCGCTACGTGCGGGCGAAGATCAGCGAGGGCGAGATCGGCTCCGGCCCGGGCTGGCTGCATCCGCTCGCGGTGGCGCGCAGCCTGATGGTTGCCAAGGCCTCGGCCTGGGTCGGCGCGTTGATGCTGGGCTGGTGGGTCGGCATCCTGGTGTACTTCCTGCCCCGCAAATCGTGGTTGCGGGCGGCCGCCGAGGACACCACGGGGACCGTGGTCGCGGCCGTCAGCGCGCTGGCGCTGCTCGTTGCCGCGCTGTGGCTGCAACATTGCTGCAAGTCACCGCAGGATCCGACCGAGCACGGCGAGGGCGCGGAAAGCTAGCACTGGCAAGCCCGGGTGAGAATCGCCGGAGGCACGCGACACGCGGATTGACCTCGCACAGGTACTCTCAGGCCATGACCGTTCTGTCCCGCGGCGCCCGGGTGCGGCGCGGCGGCCGCAGGCCGGGGTGGGTGCTCTTGACCGCGTTGCTGGTCCTCGCGATGGGGGCCAGCTCCGCATTGGTTTTCACCAATCGGGTGGAACTTCTCAAGCTCGCTGTAATCCTGGCGCTGTGGGCCGCAGTCGCCGGCGCCTTCGTTTCCGTGCTCTATCGACGCCAAAGCGACGCCGATCAGTCCCGGGTCCGCGACCTCAAGCTGGTCTACGACCTGCAGCTGGACCGGGAGATCTCGGCCCGGCGCGAATACGAACTGACCGTGGAGTCGCAGCTGCGCCGCGAGCTGGCCTCCGAGCTGCGCGCCCAGGCCGCCGACGATCTGGCTGAGTTGCGTGCGGAACTGTCCGCCCTGCGGACCAGCCTGGAAATCCTGTTCGACACCGACCTGGCGCAGCGCCCGGCCCTCGGGGGAACGCCCGAGGCCGAGCCGCAGCCGGAGCGCGCGTACAGCGAGTGGGATCGCAACGGCGAAAACCCGCGCGACAACCCCGTCGACTGGGTGTCCAGCGACCGCGTCACGTCGGTGCCGCAGGACAACCGCGACGACGCCATCATCGACGTGCCCGAAGAACCGCTGATCCCGCCTCGCCAGCAGCCGCCGCCCCGCCGTGAACGGGTCCGCAACCAGTACGAACCGGCGCCGGATCCGGCGTACGCCGAGCAGCCCGCATACGCCGAGGAGTCCGCGTACGCGCGACCGGCGGAACAACGGTTCGAGCCGCGTCAGCAACCGTCATCGCCGCCGGCGGCGCAGTTCCAACCGGAGCCGCAGCCCGAACCGGCGCCGGAACCCCAACGGCAGCCGCAGGCGCACTGGCCGGGCCAGGGCTGGCAGCCGGCCGCCGCGGGAGGGCTGTGGTTGCCACCCGGCACGCCGGGCAGCAATTGGGTCGGCGGTGATTCGCCGGGCGAATCGGCCGGCGGACGGCGGCGCGCCCGGCATTCGGGCGTCGACGACGCCTGGGATGGGATGCCCGTCGAGCCGCCTTCGCCTGCGCCGTCGGGGCCGTCTTGCTGGGGGA
>NZ_LZLL01000261.1:0-3840 GCF_001669335.1 Mycobacterium sp. 1245852.3
GCCGTCGAGCGCGCCGGCTGCGCCGACCTCATGGCGTTCGCGCTGGACTGCGCGTCCAGCGAGGTGTACGACAGCGACTCTGCCACATACGCATTCAACGGTGAGCGGGTGACCGCGGAGGAGCTGATCGACTTCGCCCGCGCACTGTCCCAGGAGTTTCCGATGTTGTTCATCGAGGACCTGCTGGACGGCGACGACTGGGCGGGGTTCGCCAAAGCGGTGCAGACGGTGAACCGTTCGATCATCCTGGGCGACGACCTGATCGTCACCAACCGCGCCCGCCTGCAGCGGGCGGTCGAATCGTCCGCCGTGGACGGTTTCGTGCTGAAGCCCAACCAGGTCGGAACCATCGCCGAGGCGCTCGACTGCTTCGAATACGCCACGCGCAACGCCGTTTTGGCGATTCCCTCGGGCCGCTCGGGTGGCGTCATCGACGATGTCGTGATGGATCTGGCGGTGGGCCTGGCGGCACCGTTTCAAAAGAACGGCGCACCGCGCTCGGGCGAGCGCATCGCAAAGCTCAACTTCCTGCTGCGCGCGGCCGAAGACATCCCGGATTGCGCGTTGGCGGACGTGCCGGCATTGGCGAGGTTCTGAAAGCGTCAGTGGCCGGCGACCAGGGCGAGTTCGGCGGCCACCGCGGTCCCGCACACCGCCAACGCGATCGAAAGCGCCAGCCAGTCGGCCGGTTTCGGGCGCGACGGGGCGGCCGAGATCTGGCCGGTGCCGCCGCGGGCGGTGATCGCATCGCCCATCTCGTCGGCGCGGCGCAGCGTCACCGTGATGACCGCGACGACCACGTCGATCACGTCCGCCGCCGGACGCCGCAGCCGGGCCCAGCGGGTCTGCGGGGGTTGTTTGGGCCGCAACCGGCGAGCGGCGAAGAGCACCCGAAATTCGTCGATGAGCATCGGAAAGGTGCGCAGCGCGAGCGCCAATGCCACCGACCAGTCGTCGACCGGGACCCGCACCGGCCGCAGGAAGCGGCCCAAAGTAGCCACCGCCGGGGCGATTTGGGCAACATTGGTCGTCCACGACACCAGGGCGCCCAGGGCGAGCAACACCACCGACAGCACGGTGATGCGCAGGAAGTCGAGCAGCCCGCCCAGGCCCAGCGACGCCGATCCCAGCCGGATGTACGGACTCCCGCCGGCGAATGCCGCGTTGGCGCCGACGATCACCAGCACGATCCACAGCCAGCGCGGCACGGACGGCAGCACGCCCCGCGGGATGCGGGCGAGCCGGATTCCCGTGGCCGCCAGGGCGGCGGTGAGCCCGATCGCCACCCAGCCGGGAAAGAACGTCAACAGCAACGAAATACCGAAAGCCACAAGCAATTTCGTCCCGGCCCACAGGTCGTGAATGGGGGAGGTGCCCGGCACTGGCCGCAGCAGCACGAAGGGGCGACGGCGGCCGGCCGGGTGCTGCGCCGGTGGGACGGCGGCCACCGAATTGTGCTGCGCCGCGGCCGGCGACGGTTCCAGCGAACCGTCACGCAGGTGCAAGGTGCGTGGGCACAGCTCCTGAAGCCCGGCGAAGTCGTGCGAGATGACCACCACGGTCAGGCCGGTGTCACGGCGCCGCTGGGCCAGCAGCTGGACCAGGCCGCGCTGACTGGCGGCATCCAGTCCCGCCAGCGGCTCGTCGAGGATCAACACCCGCGGCGACCGGGCGAGCAGACCGGCCAGCACCACCCGACGCATCTGGCCGCCGCTGAGCTGGTCGATGCGCCGCTTGGCCAGCCCTGCGTCCAAGCCGACGGCCGCCAGCGCCGCAATCACCCGCGCGTTATCGGCGGGCGAAAACCCGGCCGCCGAGGCCACTTCCAGGTCCACCCTGCCGCGCATCAATTGCAGCCGGGCCGCTTGGAATTGGATCGCGACCGCTCCCACCTGGTCGGCGGTCGGGCGCCCGTCCAGCAGGCAGGCGCCGGTGGCCGGCACGGTCAACCCGGCCATGATCCAGGCCAGGGTCGATTTGCCGGAACCGTTGCCGCCGTGGATCAACAGCCCGTCGCCCTCGTGCACCGCGAAGCTGACGTCGCGCAGCGCGGTCTGAGCCCAGGGCGTGCCGCTGGCGTATTCGTGTCCGACACGGACGAGTTCGAGCACCGGCGGACTGGCGGGCCGTCCGTTCGGCACCGTCGGAGCCGGCGCGGTTGCGCTGCGGACCAGGTCGGCGTCGAGTGACGCGTCGCCGAGGTTGATTGCGCGGTCGGCGTATTCGGCCTCGTCGTTGTAGTGTGTGATGTGCACCAGGGCGGTCTGGTGGCGTTCGGTGAGGCCGGACAGGACGGCGAGCAACTGCTCCCGGCCCTGCCGGTCGACCATGCTGGTGACCTCGTCGGCGATCAGCAGCGCCGGCTCGCGCGCCAGGGCCGCGGCCACCGCCAGGCGCTGCAGCTCCCCGCCGGACAGACTGCCCGTGTCGCGGTCCGCCAGCGCGCCCAAGCCGACCTCGCCGAGGAGCCGGGGGATGTCGGTGGTCTTGCCGGGCGGCAGTCCCCAGACCACGTCGTCGGCGACCCGCGTGCCCAGCACCTGGCTTTCCGGGTGCTGCATGATGACCGCGGTGCCGCCGAGCTCACCGAGCCCCACCGCCCCCGGGCGCTCGACGACGCCCGATGTCGGTTCGCGCCCGGCCAGGATCAACATCAGCGTGGTTTTCCCGGACCCGTTGGCCCCGGTGACCGCGATGTGCTCGCCCGTCCGCACGTCCAGGCTGATCGCACGCAGCGCGTCGTGGTCGGCGTGCGGGTAGCGCAGCCGCACCCGCTCCAGGCGTACCGGGACCGGCCGGATCGGGCCGCCGCCGGCCGGCGCGTCCAGCTTGTGCACGTCGGGGATCCCGCGCAGTCGCTCCAGCACCCGGGACAGCGCCCACCAACCGACCAGCGAAGCACCCACGATGGTGAAGACGGCGTAGCCCAGCGCGAGCCACTGCCAGTAGTGCAGCGCCTCGGCGAAGAACGCCTTGAACTGTTGCGCGGGCGCGCGCAACTGCGCCACCCGCGAGACGACCGTCACGGCACCGTCCACGGTGGCGCTGGCGGCGTGGAAGGCGAGCTGCCGGAAGCGGGTCAGGACGGTCAAGGCGGCGACCATGCCGGCGCCGACGACGACACCCGCGCCGAACGACACCGCGATCACGGTCGGTGTGCCGCGGCGGTGGCGCTTGACGGTTCCGGCCAGCCCACCGACATAGGCGCAGAGGGCGATCGCTCCCAGGCCGCTCAGCCCGACGACCAGAAAGCCGATCACACCGGCGGCGACCGTAGCGGCGATCAGAACGCGGATCCGGTAGCGGTAGGCCAGCAGCCCGGTCGGCACGCTGCCGAGCAGGCCCAGCCCTCCGCCATGCGGAAGGACGACCGCGATGATGGCGATCGCCGCGCACAACGCGCCCATCACCGATGCCTGCGCCAGCTCGCCGGGTCGCAGCGATCCGGCCCGCGTTTTCGGCATCGCAGCGCCGGGCGCCTTCACGACACGATTATGCCCGTCGTCGGCGGGGCGCCTGTGCGTCTCTTATCAGATCTTCAGGTAACCCTTGTCGGCGGGAATTTGCGCGGCCGTCACAAGCGACGAGGCGTCGCTGGCGAGCCACAACACGATGTCGGAGACCAGGTTCGGGTCGGCCAGTGAGTCCGTGGGCAGCGCGCCGGGGGAGAAGCTGTGAATGTAGGTCTGGTTGTCGGCGAAGAGCTGCCACATCGAGGGGTCGTTGCCCATGGGCGTGTCGGTGCCGTACGGGTGCACCGAGTTGACGCGGATGCCGTATCCACCCAGTTCGACCGCCAACGAGTTCGTCAGCCCGACCACGCCGAACTTGCTGGCCCAG
>NZ_LZLL01000262.1:0-701 GCF_001669335.1 Mycobacterium sp. 1245852.3
TGACGATGATTGCGTCGCGGGCCGGTTTGGTGATGGATCCGGGTTCGAAGGTGACGTATAACGGGGTGGAGATCGGCCGGGTGGGGTCGATTGCGGAGACGGTGCGTGATGGGAAGCCGGCGGCGAAGTTCACGTTGGAGGTGTTTCCGCGGTATTTGGCGTTGATTCCGGCGAATGTGAATGCGGATATCAAGGCGACGACGGTGTTTGGTGGCAAGTATGTGTCGTTGACGACGCCGGCGAATCCGTCGCCGCAGAAGATTTCGTCGCGCACGGTGATCGATGCGCTGTCGGTGACCACCGAGATCAATACGTTGTTTCAGACGATCACGTCGATCGCGGAGAAGGTGGATCCGATCAAGCTGAATCTGACGTTGAGTGCGGCGGCGCAGTCGTTGTCGGGGTTGGGGGAGAAGTTCGGTCAGTCGGTGGTCAACGCCAACGTTTTGCTTGATGATGTGAATCCGCGGATGCCGCAGGCGCGCAAGGATATTCAGCAGTTGGCGGCGTTGGGTGATACGTATGCGAATGCGGCGCCGGATCTGTTCGACTTTTTGAACGACGCGGTGATCACCGCGCGCACCCTCAATGCTCAGCAGAAGGATTTGGATCAGGCGTTGTTGTCGGCGGCCGGGTTTGGTAACACCGGTGCCGAGCTGTTCAACAAGGGTGGGCCGTATCTGGCGCGCGGCGCCGCCGAC
>NZ_LZLL01000263.1:0-8909 GCF_001669335.1 Mycobacterium sp. 1245852.3
CTGCAGATGATCGCCGACGCCGTCGGTATCACGAAAGCTGCTGTCTACCATCAATTCCGGACCAAAGAGCAGATCGTCATCGCCGTGACCGAGCGCGAACTCGGCCGGCTCGAGCCCGCGCTGGAGGCGGCCGAAGCGTACGACGACGGGCCCCAGGCGCGAGATGCGTTGCTGGTGGGCGTGATCGAGATGGCCGTTCGGGACCGCCGGCTGGTGCGCACGCTGCAATTCGATCCCGTCGTCGTCCGGCTGCTGGCCGAGCACAAGCCGTTTCAACATTTCATGGACCGTCTGTATCGGGTGCTGCTGAGCGATGCGGGCCTGGACGGGCGGATCGAGGCCGCCATGTTCTCCGGCGCGCTGAGCACCGCGGTCATGCATCCGTTGGTGGCCGACATCGACGACGAGACCCTGCTCGAACGGGTTACCGATTTGAGCCGGCGCCTGCTCGGTCTGCCTCGACCATCCCGCGACTGACCGCGCCGCGGCTACGTGTCGGCGCGGACCCAGCTCGAGATGCCGTCGTGCGCGATACAGATCAGGAACAGACCATCGGGCGCCTGCGCGACGTAGTTCAGATAGTTCGTGCAGTCGGAGTTTTCGTCCTTGACCCCCGCCATCGGCGGTGAGCGGAACCATCGCGGCTGGTATCGCCTCGGCGAGCCGCAGAACATCAGCCGGCCCGGCTCCGAGGCGAAGGAGACGTATCCGTCGGCGACACCGAAGGCGTAGTAGGTGGTGTTGTCACACGGTGCGCCGAGAACCTGATGGGGCATGATGCCCGGGGTGCAGGCTGGGTAGTCGCAGACGGTCGGCCCGGCCGAGGCTGGCGGCGCCGCCACCACCCCGGCGCCGAGCAACGCGGCAACCATAGCCACGATTGATCGCACCCGATTACTCTGCCACACCTGAAAAGAAAATTCTCCTGGTTGGAGAAGATCACCTGGGCCGAACGGTGTTCGGCGACGCGCCATGCCGAAACACCGCGGTGGCCGCTCCCCGGCGAGCCGGCATTTCCGCATGTAAGGCCTCGGGTGGGCGGCCGACCGACGACGGCATTGAGCCCGGGCGGCGGTGATAAGCTGCTTCTCCGTGCACGATCCGGAGGGGCCTGACGCCGACCCACGTGAGGACGCGGCGCCAGACGAAGTTGCCCGGGCCGAAGCGCGGGCCGAGGCGGCGCGGGCACGCCTGTCGCAACTGCGCCGGGCCGCCGAAACCGGGAGCGTGGACGACGAGGACGATGCCTCCCAAGACGCCGAGCAGCGCCCCGCGAAGACCCGCAAGCGGCTACGCCTGCGGCGTCCGGGACGCCCACGGTGGCTGCGGCGTCCCAAGCGGAAAACGGTAGCGGTCGGCGTCGGCTCCGTGCTCTTCTCGGCCTCTGCCGCCGCGACCGGTTACATGCTGTGGCAGCACCACATCGGCGTGCATAATCGCCAACTCGCCGCGGAGTTCAGTGCGGCCGCCCGGCAGGGGATCACGGCTTTCATGTCAATCGACCCCGCTCATGCCAAGGAGGATGTCCAGCGCGCGATCGATGCCTCCACCGGCGACCAGAAGAACCAGCTGGCTGTGCTGTCGACCCTGATCGTCAATAAGGCCGAGGAGACGAAGGTCGGCAGCACGGTCACCGTCGAAGCGGTCGCCGTCCAATCGTTGAGCGACAATTCGGGAGTCGTGCTGGTGGCGGCGAAGACCACTCCCACTGGGCCGGATAACGCCAAACCGCCGCCGGCCTTGTTTCGGCTCAGCGTCAACATGGACCGCGACGGCGGCCAGCTCAAGATGTCGAAAATCGAATTCCTGCGATGACTGTCGAGCATGGCTCGTCGCCGGACGACACCGAAAAGATTGACGGAGTCCAGACTTCATCCGCCGAGGAGAACGACGGGCCGCCCGCTGGCGAGGACCCGGCACGCGCGGGCCGGCTGGCGGTGATTCGGCGCCGAGCCCGCCCGTATTTGGCACGGTGGCGTGCGATCGTCGCGACGGCGTTGGTGGTTGCCGCCGTGGGAGTCGCCGCAGGCGTGTACTTCTTCGTGTACCGGCCGGACCAGCAGGTCAATGACGCGGCGGCGGGCCGGGCAATCCGGGCGGCGTCAGACGGTGCGGTGGCGGCGCTGTCGTATTCCTACGACCATTTGAACCGCGATTTCGACAACGCGAAATCACATCTCACCGGCGACTTTCTGGCCTATTACAGCAAATTCGCCGACGAGGTCGTCGCGCCGGTGGCGGAGAAGGGACAATTGACGGCGTCCGCCAAGGTGATTCGGGCCGCGGTCTCGGAATTGCATCCCGATTCGGCAGCCGTGCTGATTTTCGTCGACCAGACGACGGCAAGCGTGCACAAGAAGGATCCCGAGAAAACGCAGAGCAGCGTCCTTGTCACGCTGAAAAAAGTCAATGGGTCCTGGCTGATTGCAAAATTCGACCCGTCCGGATAAGCGGGGTAGATCTTGTCCCAACCGTTACCTGGCAGGCCGAAGCGGTGTAACGTCATCGGTCGAGAACGCCGCAACCGACGGCGAAAAGGCGCCTATAGGCACTCTCGGATTACGCGCTTCGAGGAGCACCTGATGCGTTCAGTCAAAACACTCACCACCGCAACGCTGGTTGCTGCCACCGCATTCGGCGGTTTGAGCGCTGCGCCCACTGCCCAGGCGATAACCAAGGAAGACGTGGCCCTCAACGGAACCTACCGCGCCACGTCCATCGGCGATTGGGCCCAGCGAAATGACCAGTACTTCGGCGAACCGACGGTCTACCAGGTATGGACCATCAGCTCGACGTGTGACTCGACCCTGGAATGCCATGGCACGGTGACGAGCGACCAGGGATGGACCGCGCCCCTATATATGAAAGATGGGGAGATGTGGAAGGTGAGGCGCGAAGTTCCGAACTGGGAGCGGTGCGAGGACGGTACGGCGTTCCCCGGGCAGCAGCAATACTTCTTCTTCCCGGTCAATGACAATGGTGGATTCCAGATCGGCTCGCGGGTCCTCTCGGGCAAGGACAAGACGGTCGGTCCGAGCGGTGCGTGCGGGCAAAACAATTGGCTCGATATCACGATGCCGTTGCGGTTAGACCAGCTCTCCTGACCGGCCGGGCGTAGCTTCGTCGCCTCGCCCCCTGGGCCGCTTCGGCTGGCGAATTCAGGTGGGCAGCATGTCCTTCCACGTCTTGGGCGCTTTCGGAGCGACGAGATCCGACTGCTGATACAACTTCCCGTCCGGACCGACGTAACGACCGGTGTGCGGATCGTACTTTGCCACCACGACCGAGGGCGCGGGCTTAGATGCGTTGGCTCCGAACGAGCTTGGCGCGGCCTGGGGTCCGCCGCCGCCAGCCGTGTCGGCCGGTGCGGGATCGGCCGGTGCAGAGTCGGCCGGCGCGGGACCGGGAGCAACGAGCGGGGCTAACGGCAGTGCCGGCGGCGCGGCCGGCGGCGGGGGAAGTTCTCCCGCCGCAGGGACGTCGAGTGGCGCAATGGGCGGAAGGTCCGCCGACATTCGCGACATCGGCGCCAGCGCTGGTCCCGACGACGGCAACGGGGGGGCGGCGGCCCCCACCGTGCCCGGCGGCGGATTTTCTCCCCGCGGCCCCGCAGGGGCACCGCGCGGCACCGCCCCCGGCGGCAGCGGCGTTCCCTCGACCGGTCCGAAGATCCTGTCATTGGTGGTGATTCGGTCATCGGGCGGCACACCCTGGGCGATCAGGTTGGGATCCAGCGGGTAGGGACCGAGGGTGTGCTGGCGCATCGCCAGCGGCATGTACGGCTTGTCGCTGTTGCAGATTTCTACGGTCGGGGCGCGCTTACCCGGGTGACCCATGCAGGGATAGTTGCGGGCACCGCGCACCGCGATCGGTGAATCCTGCGGCAGTTTGCAATACAACCCGTCCGGTGTGTCGATGTCGGTCAGATCGTCCGGGGATCGCCAGGTGTTGGGTGGCATGAAGCCGACCGTACAAATAGGCGGGTCGTCGACCGTGGCCGCGAAGTCGCCGTAAGCCCTACCGTCCGGGTGGTTTTCACCCTGAGCGGCCTGCTCGATGGCAACGCCCGACGGCAGCAGGACCAGCAGCTGCTCGATGGAAGGGTGATAGGTGACGCCGATCTGCCCGATGGTGGTCAGGTTGGCAAGCAGCACCGGCAGCGTCGGTTTGATCTGTTCGAGAAGCCGCGACGCTTCATTCGCGGCGTCAGGGCCCTTCTCCAGGATGGTGCGGAAGTGAGAATCGTTGTTCGCCAACGTATCCGAGATGCCGGCGAAGCTGTGCGCCCACGTTCGGATCGAATCGGTGGTTCGCGCCTGGGTGTCCAGCAGCGGTCCGGTGTCCTCGGTGAGGGCTCGGGTGCGGTCGACGACGCCGTTGGCGTCGCGGGACAGCGTCTTCGAGGAATCGATCAGCGACCCCAGGTCGTAACCGGAACCGTTGAAGCCCTGGAAGGACTCGTCCAGCAATTGGCCGAGCTTGGTCTTCGGGATGCTTTGGACCAACGCGTTGACCTGCTCGAGCATCGGGCCGACCGGCTGCGGAATTGTCGTGTCGCGCACGGCGATAACCGACCCGTCGTGCAGATACGGCGGCGAATTCGTCTTGGGCCGTAGGTCCACGTACTGCTCACCCACGGCGGAGACACTGAGCACCTGCGCGGTCAGGTCCGACGGGACCTTGGGTGAAGTGCTAAGCGACAGCGTCGCTTTCGCGCCGGTCGGCGTCAAACCCACCGAGGTGACCTTGCCGAGCTGAACCCCGCGGTAGGTCACATTGGAAAACCGGTACAGGCCGCCGGTGGCCGGTAGCTCCAGCGTCACCGTCATCCGGCCGATGCCCAGCAGTGTCGGCGCTTGGATGTAGAACAGGACCATCGAGATCACGCCGATGGTTCCGGCGATCACGAAAACCGCCAGCTGGATCCGAACGAAGCGCGTCAGCATCTATCCACCCGCTCCCGTTCCGGGCGCCTCCGCGGGCACCGGCGATTGACCAAGACCCGCGTCGGGCACGGGCGGCGGCCCGGGCAGCGGGCCCGCGTTCGGCGGCGGCCCGGGCAGCGGGCCCGCGTTCGGCGGCGGCCCGGGCAGCGGGGCCGCGTTCGGCGGCGGCCCGGGCAGCGGGCCGTAAGCCGACGACGGTCCGGGCACCGCACCCGGCGGTGGTGGCGGCAACGGCAATGCGTTGGGATCGATCCACGGCGGCCTCAGCGGGTTATGCAACGGATCGAGTGTGTAATTCAAGCGATACGGGTCCCCGGGCACCGGTGGTACGGGCATATCCAGCTGCCCCCAGTGGGTTCCCAGGAACAATCCCTTCTTCAGCCGCGGGATCGTGAGGTCGAAATCGAAATGCAGGTTGAAGAAGTCACCTCGGACCGCGCGGTCGACGAAGTTCTGGGTGAACGGGAACACGAACGATGCCGCGATGGCCGCGCCGAAGTCCGGTCCGACGTCGGCGAGCGCCTTGATGGTCGGCTCCAAGTTTTTGAGGTTCGTGACCAGGTCGGCCTGGGAGTCGTTGATCAGCCGGGTGGCGGTGTTGCTGAACACGCGAAGATGATCCAGGGCGGCCGTCAAACGCGGCCGCTCCTTGATCAACACCTCCAGCGCCGGCGGTATCTTGCGCAGCGCGTCGGTGACCACGTCGCGTTGGTCGGCGAATGTGGCGGCCAGCCGATTCAACGCCTGGATGGAGGCGACGAGGTTGTCGCGCTGGTCGTCCAGCGTGCCCACGAACGTGTCCAGGCGGGTGATCAGATCACGCACCGCGCCCTCGCGCCCGGACAGGGCGGCAGAGAAATTGTGGATGACCTCGCCGATCTGTCCCAATCCACCGCCGTTGACGACCGCGCCCAACGACGACAGCGTCTGCTCCGTCGACGGGTAGGCCGATGACCGGCTGAGTGGGATGGTGGCGCCGGGCTGCAGCCGTCCGCTGCCCTGCTGACCGAGCGGTGTGTTGAGCTCCACATGCATCGAGCCCAGCAGGCTGGTCTGACCGACGGTGGCTACCACGTTGGCGGGGACCACGACATCGCGCTTGACCGAGATCTCGACGTCGGCGTGCCAGCCTTGCACCCGCATCGTGCCGACGCTGCCGACAACGACGTCATCGATCATCACGGGCGAATTCGATTCCATCGTCCCGACATTCGGAAGTTCGACGTGGTAGATGTTGGCTCCGGGACCGCGTCCGACCGCACCGGGCAGCGGTAGCGAATTCAGGCCGTGGAATGCGCAACCCGTCGTCGTCAACGCCACGCAACAGCCGACGGTGAACACCCGCCGAGCGACCACTCGAGCGATCATTGTTGTGGCCCCTCGTCTGGCAGCAGCATGCCCGACACGGTCGGCGCCGGTGGTGGCGGCACCGGTGTCGACGGCGGCGGCGGCAGCGGCATCGCCGCGCCCGGTATCCGCTCCGGCGGCACCGCCCCCGGCGGTCCCACCGGATCACCCGGCAGGCCGGTATAGGCCGACACCTCAGGCGGGATCTCGGGCGGTCCGGGTTTCGGGCCCTCGCCGCCGGGCGCCAAGCGCGGTTCGGTGTAGAGAACCCTGGCCGGGTCGACCGACTTCGATATGAACGGGTTGATCGGAATTGGCGAATTGTTCCAGCTCGTCTGCCGCAGCCCCGGCCCCAGGAACAGGGAGCACAGCTTGCCCGATTCGACCGCGGTGATGTTCTCGATGGCACCGATCTGCGTGCAGCCCGGAGTGGACAGCAGAACCTGACCGCCCCACGTGGGATTCGACATATTCATCAGCCCGAACCCGCCGACGATGGTTCCGGTGTCCGCGTTGTAGTCGTTGAAGAAGTTGCCGAACGCGTTCGGCGCGCCGTGCAGAATGTTTTCCAGGGCCATGTGGTGATCGACCAGGTTCTGCGTGACATCGGCCAACCGGGCGATCTGCTCGCTGGTCTGGTTGCGCGTCCCGGCGATGAACCGCCGCACCTCGCCGACCGCCGTCGACAGATCGGTCAGCGCCGCATCCAGATCGGATTTGCTGTCGTTGACCACGCTGGTGAGCGTTGCGAGGCGACCGTTGAACTGCTCGATCTGCACGTTGCTGTCGCGCAGCGCGCCGACGAAGGTCTGCAGGTTCTTGATGATGTCGACGATGTTGCCGCTGCCGTTGGCGAGGATCCGGCCCACCCCGGACAGTTGAGCGAGCGTTTGCCGCAGCTTGTCGCCGTTGCCGTCGAGCGCGTCGGCGGCACTGTCGATGAACCGGCCCACCGACGTGCCCGAGACCCCGCTCTTGGGTCCCAAATCCGTTGCCAGGCGCATCAACTGGGTTTTGACTTCATCCCACTCGACCGGCACCGCGGTCCGTTCGACGGGGATGACCGCCCCGTCGCGCATGACCGGCCCACTGTCGCGATAGGCCGGCGAGAGCTGGACATAGCGGGCGGCCACCAGATTCGGCGCGACGATCACCGCCTTGGCGTCCGCCGGAATGGGCACGCCGCGGTCGACCTTGAGGACCATCTTGGCCTGGGTGCCCTGCGGCTGAATGGATTTGATGTTGCCGACCTTGACACCGGACACCCGCACCTCGTCATGGGGATAGATCGCGGTGGCGGTGGTGAAATACGCGGTGATCGTGCGTGGCCCGAAGAACGTGTTCCGGACGACCATGGCGGCGCCGGCAATGATCAGCCCGACCAGGACGGCCGCCGTCACGGCCGCCAGCCGCTTGCGCGGAATCCGGGAGATCCGGGAGCTCACTGTGATCCTCCGATCCGTCCGCCCAACGTGCAGCCAGGGCACTGTGGAATGAGGTTGTACGGCCAGGGGGTCAGGGCCCGAGGTACCGGTGACGGGAAGCCGGGACCCTTGGAGGTATCGAAGGTGCGGAATCCCCAGAGGTAGTCGAACAACTCCTGGAAGAGTTGCGGAACAAGGAAGTTCGGGGCGAACGCCTGGTAGGCGTACATACCGGAGATTGCCTCGCCGACTGTGATCTGGAATTTGGCGAGGCCCGGCAGCGCTTTGCCGATGTTGTCGCGGTTCTTCTCCAGGACGCCGGTCACCCGGTTCAGCCGCTCCAGAGTAGGTGCGAGTGTGGCTTCGTTGTCGTGCACCAACCCCGTGAGCTGCTTGGCCACCACCGAGGTGTTGGCCAGCAGGTCGACGATCTCTTGCCGGCGTGCGACCAGCACTTGGAGCAGGGAATCGGAGTTGAGGATGAGCTTGTTGACCTGCATGCTGCGTTCCGAAAGTATCCCGGTGACGTCGCCGGCGCTCTTGAACAACTCGCCCAGGTTCTTGTTGCGGCTGTTGAGGGTTCGCGATAGCCGAGTGAGCGCGTCGAAGGCCGGCCCCATCTGGGGTGCGATCTGGTCGAGCGTCGCCGCCAGCGTGTCCAGCGACTGATTCAGCGCGGTGGTGTTGGTGCCGGCCGTGTCCGACGTCAGGTCACTGACCGCTTCGCTCAGCGAATAGGGCGAAGACGTGCGCGAGACGGGGATCAGCGTCATCGGATGCATCGTGCCGCTGCCGGCGGACTCCACCGTCAGCATCCGCTCGCCCAGCAGCGTGCCGGTGCGGATGTGCGCGGAAGTCTCGGAGCCGAGCAGGATGTTGCCCTTCATCGCGAACGTCACCAGAGCGTCGCCATGGCTGAGCTTCACATCCGAGACGGAGCCGACCTTCATGCCCGACACGATCACCGGGTTGCCTACCGCCAGGCCGCCGGCTTCGGTGAACACCGCCTGGTAGCGCACCATCGTCGCCCATTGGATGAATCGGTCGGGCGACAGTCCGACCAGGATGACCATCACCGCCAGGACGACGCCGATGAGTCCGGGCTTGACGAGCCCAGCTCCGCGATACTTGAGCATTAGGGTTCCGTGCACCTTCCTGCATCTGACCTGAAGATGTTGGCGCGCACGGTCTT
>NZ_LZLL01000264.1:0-979 GCF_001669335.1 Mycobacterium sp. 1245852.3
GCCTCATCCTTGGCCCGCACGCTCTCGGCCAGCTGGTCCTGGAACTCCACGATCCGCGCCCGCAGCGCCGGGTCCGACGAACCGAGGATGCGCACGGCCAGCAGGCCCGCGTTGCGGGCTCCCCCGATGGAGACCGTGGCCACCGGGACGCCCGCGGGCATCTGCACGATCGACAGCAGCGAGTCCAGGCCGTCCAGGCGCGCCAGCGGCACCGGCACGCCGATCACCGGCAGCGGCGTGGCCGACGCGACCATGCCGGGCAAATGCGCGGCGCCCCCGGCGCCGGCGATGATCACCTCGATGCCGCGCCCGGCCGCGTCGCGCGCGTAGTCGAACATCACCTGCGGGGTGCGGTGCGCCGAGACCACCCGAACCTCGGCCGGCACGTCGAACTCGGCCAGCGCCGCCGCGGCGTCGGCCATCACCGACCAGTCGCTGTCGCTGCCCATGATCACGCCGACCCTGGCCCGATTAGTCATGTGGATCCCATCCGTCCGTCCACTGCGCGTGTGACAACCAGTGTGCCGCCAGCTCGGCGCGTTCCCGCAGCTTCGCGACGTAGTCCCGATCCGCCGGCTTGGAGCCGACGAAGTTGATGTGGCCGACCTTGCGGCCGGGTCGTTCCTGTTTGCCGTACAGGTGCACGCGGGCGTCGGGCATCCGCGCGAACAGGTGGTGCAGCCGCTCGTCGACGCTCATCCGCGGGATTTCGGGGGCGCCCAGCACGTTGGCCATCACCGTCACCGGGGCCAGGGCGTCGGTGTCGCCGAGCGGATAGTCCAGCACCGCGCGCAGATGCTGCTCGAACTGGCTGGTGCGCGACCCGTCCATGGTCCAGTGCCCCGAGTTGTGCGGCCGCATCGCCAGCTCGTTGACCAGCAGCTCGCCGTCCCCGGTCTCGAACAGCTCGACGGCGAGCACCCCGACCACACCGAGCTCGCCCGCCAGCCGCAGCGCCAGCTGCTGCGCGGCGGCGGCC
>NZ_LZLL01000265.1:0-12582 GCF_001669335.1 Mycobacterium sp. 1245852.3
CCCAAAGGCCAAGAGCCGCAGACGGAATGGGAATACACTCCGGTCGGGGACCCCAGGTGGCGATCGGTGCTGCCGCAGGACTTCTCCAACATGGCCGCCGTGCAGCAGGGCATGAAGTCTTTTGCCTTCCCCGGCACCAAGCCCAACCCGTACCGCGAGCGCAGCACGGTCAATCTGCACTACCAGTTGTCGAGGTACATGGGCACCGGTGAGCCCCGAGAGCTTTCAGACAAGGAGCGCCCCCAGGCATGACCCCTGAGATGGAAAAGCACCAAGACGGTTGCGGGCCCACCCAGACACCCGAGGACGTCGACATCGACGCGCTGCGCGAGAAGTACGCCCGGGAGCGCGAAAAGCGGCTGCGCAAGGAAGGTTCCAAGCAGTACATCGAGTTGGAGGACGACTTCGCCGGCTACTACGAAGTCGACCCGTACACACCCGTGTCCCCGCGCGAGCCGATTCGCGAGGACATCGACGTCGCGGTGCTGGGCGGTGGCTTCGGGGGCCTGCTGTCGGCGGCCTACCTCAAGAAAGCGGGCGTCGACGACGTCCGCGTCATCGAACTCGGCGGCGACTTCGGCGGCGTCTGGTACTGGAACCGTTACCCCGGCATCCAGTGCGACAACGAATCATACTGCTACATACCACTTCTCGAAGAGCTAGACTTCATGCCGTCGAAGAAATTCGCTGACGGCGCCGAGATCTACCAGCACTGCCGCAACATCGGCAAGCACTTCGGCCTCTACGATTCGGCGATCTTCTCCACCCAGGTCCGCGACCTGCGGTGGGACGAAGAGATCAAGCGCTGGCGGATCAGCACCAACCGCGACGACGACATCCGCGCCCGCTTCGTCTTGCTGGCCTCGGGCCCGTTCCACCGCCCGAAGCTGCCCGGCATTCCCGGGATCAAGGACTTCAAGGGCCATGCGTTCCACTCGTCGCGGTGGGACTACGACTACACCGGCGGCGACACCAGCGGCAACCTGCACAAGCTCGCCGACAAGAAGGTCGCCGTGATCGGCACCGGCGCCACCGCGATCCAGATCGTCCCGTTCCTGGCGCGAGACGCCCAGCATCTCTACGTTTTCCAGCGCACCCCCTCGACGGTCGACGAGCGCAACAACGCGCCCACCGACCCGGAATGGGTGAAGACCCTGCGGCCGGGCTGGCAGCGGGAGCGCCAGCGCAACTTCCACTCCTGGACGTTCGAGGGCATGGCGCTGGGCCAGCCGGATCTGGTGTGCGACTTCTGGACCGAGCTCGGACGCAACACCGCCGCCCGGGTGCTCGCCCTGCCCGACCCCGCGGCCATGACGCCCGAGCAGTTCATGGCGATTCGGGAGGAAGAGGATTACAAATTGATGGAGCGGCTGCGCCGCCGCATCGACGCGCTGGTCGAGGATCCGCAGACCGCCGAGGCGCTCAAGCCCTATTACCGATTCCTGTGCAAGCGGCCGCTGTCCAACGACGAGTACCTGCCGATGTTCAACCGGCCCAACGTCACCCTCGTCGACGTCTCCGATTCCAAAGGCGTGGAACGCATTACCGAAAAGGGCTTGGTGGCCAACGGTATCGAGTACGAGGTCGACTGCATCATCTACGCCAGCGGCTTTGAGATCACCACCGAGATCAGCCGCCGCTACTCGATCGAGGCCATCGAGGGACGGGACGGGCTGTCGCTGTTCGATTACTGGAGAGACGGCTACAAGACGCTGCACGGGATGACCAGCCGAGGATTCCCCAACCAGTTCTATACCGGCTTCACCCAGGTCGGCATCTCCGCCAACATCGCGGCCAACTACGAGCTGCAGGGCGAGCACATCGCGTACATCATCGCCGAGGCGCTGAAGCGCGGAGCTACCACCGTGGAACCCAGCCAAGCGGCGCAGGAGCAGTGGTGCGCGACGATCCGGGAAACCGCGATCGACAATTCGGCGTTCGACGCCCAGTGCACGCCCGGCTATTACAACAACGAAGGCGGTGGCGGGGGCGAGGGGATCCGGTCGCACCTGGGCGAGCCGTACGGCCCCGGCTTCTACGCGTTCGAGGACCTGTTGCGGGTCTGGCGCGACAAGGGGGAGCTGGAAGGGTTGGTGCTCGGCGCTTGACCGAAACCGTTGCGCCCCAACTTCGATTCGACGACCGCGTCGCCGTGGTGACCGGCGCGGCCCGCGGGCTGGGCCGTGCGTACGCGCAGCTGCTCGCCTCGCGGGGGGCCAAGGTGGTCGTCAACGACGCCGGCGGCGGCCTCGACGGCGAGGGCGCCGACGCCGGCCCGGCCGAGCAGGTGGTCGGGGAGATCACCGCGGCCGGCGGCGAGGCGGTCGCCTGCGGCGCCTCGGTGGCGACCCGCGACGGCGGCCAGGAGATCATCGCGACCGCGCTCGAGCACTACGGTCGCATCGACATATTGATCCACAACGCCGGCAACGTCCGCCGTGGCTCGCTCAAACAGATGAGCTACGACGACTTCGACGCCGTGCTCGACGTGCACCTGCGCGGCGCGTTTCACGTTGTGCGGCCCGCGTTTCCGCTCATGTGCGACGCGGGCTACGGCCGCGTCGTGCTGACGTCGTCGATCGGGGGGCTGTACGGGAACCACGACGTGGCCAACTACGCGGCGGCCAAGGCCGGCGTGATCGGGCTGGCCAATGTCGTCGCGCTGGAGGGTGCCGCGGAGGGGGTGCGGTGCAACGTGATCGTGCCGGCCGCGGTGACGCGCATGGCCGAGGGCATCGACACATCGGCCTATCCGCCGATGGGCGCGCAACTCGTTGCGCCGGTGGTGGGATGGCTTGCGCACGAGTCTTGTTCGGTAACCGGTGAACTGTTCATCGCGCTGGCGGGCCGGGTGGCGCGGGCGGTGATCGCCGAGAGCCCGGGAGTGTGCCGGCCGGCCTGGAGCATCGAAGAGGTCGGCACCCACCTGGACGCGATCCGATACGCCGAGGCACCGCTGATTTTCCCGGTCGTCCCCGACGGACACAACGAGCACATCCGCTACAGCTTCGAGCTGGCTCAGAGGTTAACCGATCAAGGAGCGCTCAATGGCTAGCCCGACCGGCCCGATGGCGGGGCTGCGCGTCATCGACCTCACCGCGATGGTGATGGGGCCGTACTGCACGCAGATCATGGCCGACATGGGCGCCGACGTCATCAAAGTCGAACCCCCGCAAGGTGATAACACCCGCTACATCTCGGTGGGCCCCGCCCCGGGCATGAGCGGGGTGTTCGTCAACGTCAACCGGGGCAAGCGCAGCGTGGTGCTGGACCTGCAAACCGACGCCGGCGCCGGCGCGCTGCGCGCCCTGGTCGAGACGGCCGACGTGTTCATCCACTCGATGCGGGCCAAGGCGATCGCCAAGCTCGGTTTCGGCTACGACGACGTCGCCGCGGTCAATCCCGCTGTCGTCTATACCAATTGCTACGGGTACGGGCGCCGCGGACCCGATCGCGACCGCCCCGCCTACGACGACACCATCCAGGCCGAATGCGGCCTGCCCGCGGTGCAACAACAGTTGACCGGCGAGGCCGACTACGTCGGCACCATCATGGCCGACAAGATCGCCGGGCTGACGGCGCTGTACGCGACGACGATGGCGTTGTTCCATCGCGAACGCACCGGGCAGGGGCAAGAAGTCGAGGTCGCCATGTTCGAAACCATGGCCTCGTTCATGCTCGTCGAACACGCCAACGGCGCCCTGTTCGACCCTCCGCTCGGGCCGGCGGTGTACCCGCGCACCGTGGCGCCCAACCGCCGCCCGTACCGCACCAGCGACGGCCATATCGCCGCGTTGATCTACAACGACAAGCACTGGAACGCGTTCATGAAAGCCGTTCAGCCACCGTGGGCCAGCGAGCTGTACGCCACGCTGGAGCAACGCGCCCGCGAGATCGACACCGTCTACGGGCTGGTGGCCGAGACGATGAAGGAGCGGACCACCGCGCAGTGGCTGGCGCTGTTTCGTGAACTCGAGATACCGGCCGCGCCACTGAACACGCCGGAAGCGCTGTTCGACGACCCGCATCTGAACGCCGTCGGCATGTTCGAGACGGTGGACGGCCCGCACGGGCCGGTGCGGTTCCCGGGGGTGCCCACCTGGTTCTCGCAGACACCGGGCCGGGTCGCGGGGCCGGCTCCGGACCTCGGCGCACACACCGCAGAAGTGCTCGCCGAGCTGGGCTTGGCCGTGGACGCGAACCCGGCATAACGCTTACCAACGAAATATCTTGTTAGCGAAGGAGTTTCCAACGATGGCTGTGCCCGTCTACAAACGCATTCTCGACCTGTTCGAGGCCGAGGGCGTGAACACCCTGTTCGGCATCCCCGACCCGAACTTCGTGCACATGTTCGCCGAGGCGGACGCGCGGGGGTGGTCGGTGGTGGCTCCGCATCACGAACTGAGCGCCGGGTTCATGGCCGAGGCGGCGTCGCGCATGACCGGCAACCCCGGCCTGTGCATCGGCACGCTGGGCCCGGGCATGGCGAACATCGCCGGAGCGATCCAGTGCGCGCTGGTGGAGAACTCGCCGGTGATCTTCCTGGGCGGGCAGCGCGCCCGGGTGACCGAGCGCCGGGTGCGGCGCGGCCGCATCCAATTCGTCCAGCAGGAACCGCTTTTCGCCGCGTCGGTGAAGTACAGCAGCTCGATCGAGTACGCCGACCAGACCGACGAGATCATCCACGAGGCCATCCGCAGGGCCATGTCCGGCACGCCCGGTCCGACCTACGTCGAGTTCCCGTCGCACGTCATCCTCGAGGAACTCGACGTCGACGCCGCCCCGCCACCGTCGGCCTACCGGCTGGTCAACCAGGGCGCCGGCACCCGCGAAGTGGCCGAGGCCGTCAAGCTGATCCGGGCGGCGCAAAGCCCGATCCTGTTGGTCGGCCACGGCGTGCACACCTCCCGCACCCAGCAGCAGGTCAAGGAGCTCGCTGAGCTGATGGCGTGCCCGGTGATCCAGACCTCGGGCGGCACGTCCTACATCCCGGGTCTGCAGGAGCGCACGTTCCCCTACCTGTTCTCGCCCGCGGCCAACGAGGCCGTCGAGGAATCCGATTTGTGCGTCGCGCTGGGCACCGAGCTCGGTGAGCCGATGCACTACGGCCGGACCCAGCACTGGGCCGCCAACAACGCGAACCGCAAGTGGGTGTACGTGGAGCAGGATCCGGCCGCCATCGGCGTCAACCGCCCGGTCGACGTGGCGCTGGTCGGCGATCTGCGCGGTGTGGTGCCGCAGCTGGTGGACGCGCTCAAGGATGCCCCGCGCAAGCCCGCCCCGGGGCTACAGGCTCTGGTCGAAAAGGATGCGAAAGAGCTTGCGGACGTGGCCGAGTCGGCGCCGTCCGGCCGGTCACCGATCCACCCGGCCCGCTACGTCGTCGAGGCCACCAAGGCGTTCAACGAACTCGACGACGGCATTCTCGTGCGCGACGGCGGCGCGACGGTGATCTTCCAGTGGACCTACTCGCAGTCCAAGCCGCGCGACGTGATCTGGAACCAGAACTTCGGCCACCTGGGCACCGGCCTGCCGTACGCCGTTGGGGCGTCGGTCGCCGAGGGTGGCAAGCGCCCGGTGATGCTGCTGACCAGCGATTCGGCGTTTCTGTTCCACATCGCCGAGCTGGAAACCGCTGCGCGGCAGAATCTTCCGCTGGTGTGCGTGGTGGGCGTCGACCACCAGTGGGGCCTGGAGGTGGGCGTGTACAAGCGGACCTTTTCCCAGCCGTCGCCGCAGCCCGGTGTGCACTGGAGCAAGGACGTCCGGATGGACAAGGTCGCCGAGGGTTTCGGCTGCCACGGTGAGTACGTCGAGAAGGAATCCGAGATCGGCCCGGCGATCGCTCGCGCCTACGCCAGTGGCAAAGTCGGCGTGGTGCACGTATGCATCGATCCGAAGGCCAATTCCGAGGAGATGCCCAAGTACGACCGATTCCGGACCTGGTACGCCGAAGGCACTCAATAAGGCCCGCAGTAGAAAGAGGATCGATGTCATGCGCGAATACCTGAAGTTCTACATCGACGGACAGTGGGTCGACCCGGTGCGGCCCAACACTTTCGACGTGGAGAACCCGGCGACCGAGCAGGTGTCCGGAAAGATCTCGCTGGGGTCGGCCGCCGACGTCGACGTGGCGGTCAACGCCGCCCGGCGAGCCTTCACCGGCTGGTCGCAAAGCACCCGCGAACAGCGCCTGGACCTGTTGCAGGCCATCCTCGCCGAATACCAGAAGCGCGCGGACGATCTCGCGCAGGCGGTCACCGAGGAAATCGGCGCCCCGCCCTCGCTGGCCGCCGGGCCGCAGGTCTTCCTCGGGATCGGGCATCTGACCACGGCCATCGACGTGCTGAAGAACTTCCCGTTCTCCGAACAGAAGGGCGCGACCCTGATCGCCAAGGAGCCGATCGGCGTCTGCGGTTTGATCACACCCTGGAACTGGCCGATCAACCAGGTCGCGGTCAAGGTCTACCCGGCGTTGGCGACAGGCTGCACCGTCATTCTGAAACCGTCTGAGGTGGCGCCGTATTCGCCCTACATCTTCGCCGAGATCCTGGACGCCGCGGGCGTGCCGCCCGGGGTGTTCAACCTGATCAACGGCGACGGCGCAGGCGTGGGTGTGGCCCTGGCGAGCCATCCCGACATCGACATGGTGTCGTTCACCGGGTCCACCCGCGCCGGTGTCGAGGTCGCCCGGAACGCCGCGCCCACGGTCAAGCGAGTCACCCAGGAGCTCGGCGGCAAAAGCCCCAACATCGTCCTCGACGACGGTGGCTTCGCCGACGGCGTGCGGGCCGGCGTGGCCAACATGATGCCCAATTCCGGGCAGAGCTGTAACGCGCCGTCGCGCATGCTGGTGCCGAATTCCCGGATGGACGAAGCCATTAGCCTCGCGCGTCAGGCCGCCGAACAGGTCCCGGTGGGCAACGGTGCGGCGACGGCGATCGGGCCGGTGGCGTCGAGGACTCAGTTCGAGAAGGTTCAGCGCCTGATCCAGCAGGGCATCGACGAGGGCGCGACCGTGGTCGCGGGCGGCCCCGGCCGGCCGGCCGGACTTGACAAGGGTTACTACGTCAAGCCGACCGTCTTCGCGCACGTCACCAACGACATGACGATCGCCCGCGAGGAGATCTTCGGGCCGGTGCTGTGCATCCTCGGCTACGACGACCTCGACCACGCCGTCCAGATCGCCAACGACACCGAATACGGTCTGGCCGGCTTCGTGTCGGGTGCCGACCTGGACACCGCGCGCGAGGTCGCCCGCAAGATCCGCGCGGGTTGGGTGACGATCAACCACGCCTTCGACATGAACGCGCCGTTCGGCGGCTTTAAGCGCAGCGGCAACGGTCGCGAGTGGAGCGAGTTCGGCTTCCACGAGTACCTGGAAGTCAAGAGCACCCTGGGCTACGCGCCCGACGAGGCCTGACGCGTCGGGCCGAAACCCGAACGCAGCACGGCAGAACACCTCGCGTGTCCTCCACGTGATCCGGCGGGTCCGCCTCTAGGCTGGCTTGCTGAACTCAACAGGAGGGGCAGCGACGTATCGGCATCAACCATGGCGCCGGGCGAGATGGTAGTTACGGCGCGCTGACAGAAAGCACCGAGCCGGGCGGGTCCCACCCCGCACCGGCTCGTCGTTCTCGGCCCCGATGGGTCGCCCCCGTGCGCCGGGTCGGCCGGCTGGCGATCTGGGACCGGCCGGAGCGGGCCAGCGGAATCCCGGCACTCGACGGGCTGCGCGCGATCGCCGTCGCGCTGGTGCTCATCGGGCACGGCGGCATCCCCGGCGTCACAGGCGGATTCATCGGCGTCGACGTGTTTTTCGTACTCAGCGGTTTCCTGATCACCTCGTTGCTGCTGGACGAGTTGGGGCGCAGCGGTCGTATCGAGCTGACCGGCTTCTGGATTCGGCGCGCGCGACGATTGCTGCCCGCACTGGTGCTGATGGTGCTCACCGTGGCCGCGGCCCGCCAGCTGCTGCCCGACCGGTCGCTGACCGGCCTGCGCGACGACGCCATCGCCGCCTTCGTGTGGATGGCGAACTGGCGCTTCGTCGCCCAGAAGACGGACTACTTCACCCAGGGCGCCCCGCCCTCGCCGCTGCAGCACACCTGGTCCCTGGGGGTGGAGGAGCAGTACTACTTCGTCTGGCCGGTGTTGCTCATCGCGGTCACCCTGTTGCTCGCCGCGCGCGCGAGGCGGCACTCGCGCCGAGCCACGGTCGGCGGCGTGCGGTTCGCCACGTTTTTGATCGCCACCGTGGGCGCGCTGGCCTCCGCGGCGGCCGCGATCGTGATGACGTCGGACGGCACCCGCGACCGGATCTACTTCGGCACCGATACCCGCGCGCAGGCGTTGCTGGTGGGCGCGGCGTCGGCCGCCCTGCTGGTTCGGGACTGGCCGTCGATGAACCGCGGCTGGTGCATGATTCGCACCCGGTGGGGTCGTCGGGTGGCCCGAATCCTGCCGGTGCTCGGTCTGGTGGGACTGGCGGCGGCGACGCACTACGCCACCGGCGCCAGCGGCGAATTCCGGCACGGCTTGCTGATCGGGGTCGCGGTGGCGGCCGTGATCGTGATCGCGCCGGTCGCCCTCGAGCAGCGCGGGCTCGTCGCCCGGTTGCTCGCGGTGCGCCCGCTGGTGTGGCTGGGCACCATCTCCTACGGCGTGTACCTGTGGCACTGGCCAATCTTCCTGGCGCTCAACGGCGAACGCACCGGGTGGACCGGCTTGCCGTTGTTCGCCGCGCGGTGCGGGGCCACGCTGGTGGCGGCCGCGGTGTCGTATTGGCTGCTCGAACAACCCATTCGGTGCTGGCGACCGGCACGGGTGCCGTTGCTGCCGCTGGCGGCCGCGACGGTGGCCAGCGCCGCCGCGGTGACGCTGTTGGTGGTTCCGGTGGGCACCGGGCCCGGTCTTCGTGAGGTCGGTCTGCCGCCCGGTGTCTCGGCGGTCGCGGCGGTCTCGCCGTCAGCGCCCGGCCCGAGCCGGCCCCGAGATGCCAACCGGCCGTTCACCGTCTCGGTGTTCGGGGACTCCATCGGGTGGACCTGGATGCACTACCTGCCTCCGACGCCGGGGTTTGCGTTTCTGGATCACACGGTCATCGGATGCAGCCTGGTGCGCGGCACTCCCTACCGCTACATCGGCCAGACCCTGGAGCAACGGTCCGAGTGTGACGGCTGGCCGATCCGCTGGTCGAGGCAGGTCAGCCAGGACCAGCCGGACGTCGCGCTGCTGGTCATCGGCCGCTGGGAGACGGTGGACCGGGTCAACGAGGGGCAGTGGACCCACATCGGCGACCCGACCTTCGACGCCTACCTCAATGGTGAGCTCGAACGGGCGCTGACCATCGTCGGCGGCACCGGTGTCCACGTGGTGGTCGCCACCGTCCCGTACAGCCGGGGCGGGGAAAAGCCGGACGGCCGCCTGTATCCGGAGGACCAGCCGGATCGGGTCAACCTGTGGAATGCCATGTTGCGCAAGACCGTGAGCCACCATCCGAACGTCGCGATCCTCGATCTGAACAAGAAGCTGTGTCCCGACGGGGTCTACACCGCCAAGGTCGACGGCATCAAGGTGCGCAGCGACGGCGTCCACCTCACCCCCGAAGGGGTGAAGTGGCTGACGCCGTGGCTCGAGGAATCGCTGCGGTAGCCGCTAACCGCTTGTGCGGCAGCTGATTTCCATGCTGTCGCTGTCGCGTACCTGGAAGTTGAAGCTCACGTAGCCGTTGTCGGGGTTGCGCACCCGGTCCAGATAGGGCGCCATGTCGGCCGAGCTGGCGTTGTCGGCGATCACCAGCACCCCGGGTGGCAGGCGCGGTTCCAGCAGTTCGAGCACGGGCAGGTACAGGTCTTTCCAGCCGTCGAGTAGGACGAAGTCGACCGGTCCCGGCAATTCCGCCAGCGTGGACAGCGCATCGCCTTCGAGGATGGTGATGACGTCATCCAAGCCGGTCTCGGCGAACGTCTGCTTGGCCGCGGCGATCTTGGTGTCGCTCAGTTCGGTGGTCACCACCCGGCCGGTGCCGTTGTCGCGCACCGCGGCGGCCAGGTGTACGGCGGAAATGCCGAAGGACATACCGAATTCGACGACGGTGGCCGGGCGGGTGGCCCGGATCAGTGAATACAGCAGCCGGCCGGCTTCCGGTGTTACCGGAATGTAGAACTCGCTCATCGCATCGGCCCGCTCCTGCGCGGTCATCGGCCGATCGAAGGTGCCGCGCCGCTCGCGCAACAGCGACATCTGCTTCTTCGACTCGGCATACATGCGGTCGAGTACCGATGCGACCCGGGCATCCTGCAACGTTGTGGTCATGGCAACGAGCCTAGGCGCGCAGCCTGAGCGGGCGCTGGGAGTGCGGTGGCGGTTGTTACGCGTTTGACGAGCCTGCGACCACGGTGTCACTATGGACCCGCAAGCACCTCGGTAGGTGAGGCGTCTGCATGGATACAGGCCACTGACCCCGAACGTCGAGAGACGCCCCGGGTCAGGACAGCTCTTCCCGGACTAAGGGTTGAGCCCAAGTGGCTTCTGGACTGGGAGCGATCGCAAGCGCGGCGAAGCCGGGCGATGCGGGTCGCGACCATTGATCTGGGAGCGATCGCAAGCGCGGCGAAGCCGGGCGATGCGGGTCGCGACCATTGATTTGGGTCCGGATACGCCGTGCAGTGCCGAAGCTCCGTCGAGAGGGGTGCGACCCGCGGCGTGTGCCGCGGGCCATTCCTGCCTCTCTCGTTCAGGTGAACGTGGTGACACCCGCGTTGTGTCTTGGCCGTGAGGAGGTGAGGGCGAGATGAGTCCCGGCGATAGTCCCTATCCGAAATCCGTCTTGTCCCGATCCGGTTCCGGCATTTCTTTCACCGCCTGACCCTCGCCTGGTCCCGCGCGGCTGAACCGCCATGCCGATGCCGATCGGTCCCTTCGGCAGGAGAAGATCATGGCTTTTGTTGTTACCCAACGTTTTTCCGTTGCGTCCAGGATGCGTGGACGGTCCATGCTGCGCGCTGGCAGGTTGTTGGCCAACAGGTTGCACCTGCGGGCCGGCCTGACGCCGCAGGAGCGGGCCAACCTGTACGTCTCGAGGATGCCCATCGCGGTGGTCACCGCGTCGCTGGGTGGCCACGCCTCGGGTTCCGACAGCGACCACCGCTGAACCACTGCCTCGGCGACGGGCGTCACAGCGCCGCCCGTCGCCGTCGGCGCGCTGAGTGCCGCAACCACGACCGTGTCCATCCGCTCCCTCCTGGCGCGAACCTGTTCGAGATAGCGAGGATTCGATGACTTCGATCCACACCGGCGGCGGTCGCCGGGCCCCGGCGCCTGGCCGGACCCCTACCGCGCCGGAAAGCGCAGCCCCCGGCGCCGCAGGCGCTACCGTGCTGGATTCCGCGCACGCCGGCGACATCGTCGGCGCGTTCGGGCGCATCCGGCGCGACGGGACCGGCGCGTACGGGGCGTTCAGCGGACGCTGGCGGCGCCTGCGGACACTGGCGGTCATCACCGGTCCCGGACTGATCGTCATGGTGGGCGACAACGACGCCGGTGGCGTCGCCACCTACGCGCAGGCCGGCCAGAATTACGGCATGGGCCTGTTGTGGACGCTGGCGCTGCTGATTCCGGTGCTGTACGTCAACCAGGAGATGGTGCTGCGATTGGGCGCCGTGGCGCGGGTTGGCCACGCGCGCTTGATCTTCGAGCGGTTCGGCAAGTTCTGGGGCGCCTTCAGCGTCGGGGACCTGCTGATCCTCAACGCCTTGACCATCGTGACCGAATTCATAGGTGTGTCATTGGCTCTCGGCTTCCTGGGCTGCCCGAGGATCGTCGCCGTCCCGGCCGCCGCCGTGCTGCTGTTCGCCGTGGTGGCCGGCGGATCGTTCCGCCGCTGGGAAAGGTTGATGTTCCTGCTGATCGCGGTCAATGTGCTGATCATCCCGCTGGTGGCGCTGGTGCATCCGACCCCGAAAGTCACCGCCGCCGGCCTGATCCCGCAATTTCCCGGTGGGCTCAACTCGACGGTGCTGCTGCTGGTGGTGGCGATCGTGGGCACCACGGTCGCGCCATGGCAGCTGTTCTTCCAGCAGTCCAACGTGGTGGACAAGCGCATTACCGCCCGCTGGATCCCTTATGGCCGAGCGGATCTGGCCATCGGAATCGTCGTGGTGATGGTCGGTGCGACGGCGCTGATGGCGGTGGCGGCGTTCGGAATGGCCGGGACCGCCGACGCGGGTCACTTCACCGATGCGGGGGTGGTCGCCTCGGGGTTGTCCCACCACCTGGGTCGAACGGTCGGGGTGCTGTTCGCTGTCATCCTGCTGGATGCGTCGCTGATCGGCGCCAACGCCGTCGGGCTGGCGACCACCTATGCGGTCGGCGATGCCATGGGTAGGCGGCACTCGTTGCACTGGAAGATCAGCGAGGCCCCGCTGTTCTACGGGGGTTACGCGCTGCTGCTCGGGGTCTCGGCGGCGATCTCGTTCAGCCCCGATCACATCCTGGGCCTGGTGACCCAGGGTGTGCAGGCATTAGCCGGCGTGCTGCTTCCCTCGGCGACCGTCTTCCTGGTGCTGCTGTGCAACGATC